>CAZZZJ010000304.1:0-4719 GCA_964658355.1 Beijerinckiaceae bacterium | reverse complement strand
GCCTCGATCTCCGCATCGGTCAGGGTCCGCTCCGTCGGCTGCAGCCGCACGGCGATCGCCACGGATTTCGACCCCTCGGGGATGCCGGTGCCCTCGTAGACGTCGAACACGTCGACGCCGGTGACGAGCTTGCGTTCGGCGCCGGACGCCGCCTTCACGATCTCGCCCGCGGCGACGTCGCGGCCGACGACGAAGGCGAAGTCGCGCGACACCGGCTGGAAGTCCGAGAGCGCGACAGCGCCCTTGGTCTTGGTCGGCTTGTGCTTGGGTGCCGGCACCTGGTCGAGCACGATCTCGAAGGCGACGAGGGTGCCCTTGAGGTCGAGCGCCTTCATCACCCGCGGATGCACCTCGCCGAAATGGCCGATCAGGTTCTTCGGGCCGAATTGCAGCGTGCCCGAGCGGCCGGGATGCAGCCAAGAGGGGCCACCCGCCACGATCTGGAGGCCACCGGTCGGGACGCCGAGGGCGGCGAGCATCGCCAGCGCGTCGGCCTTGGCCTGGAACGCGTCGACCGTGGGTGATGACCCGTCCCAGTGTCGGCCGCCGCCGGCGAGGTTGGCCGATCCCCGGCGCACGGCGGCGGCGCGGATGGTCTGACCCTCCGGCGCGTCGTCGGAAAAGCATTGCCCGACCTCGAACAGGGCGGCGTCGGGATAGCCGCGGTCGGCATTGCGCTGAGCCGCGCGGAGCAGGCCCGGCACGAGGCTCGGGCGCATGTCGGAGAGTTCCGAGGCGATCGGGTTGGCCAGCACGAGGTCGGCGCCGCCGCCGCCGAACAGCACCGCGTCGTCGTGCGGGATGAACGACCACGTCACGGCCTCCATCAGGCCGCGGCTCGCCAGCGCGCGCTTGGCGCGGCGGGTGCGCTTCTGGATCAGCGTCAGGGCCGGCCGCGCGACGCCGGCCGGCGGCGGCAGCGGTTTCGGCTCGATCCGGTCGAGGCCGGCGATGCGGATGATCTCCTCGACGAGGTCGGCCTTGCCTTCGACGTCCGGCCGCCAGGACGGCGCAAGCACCTTCACCCGGTCGCCCGTCCCGGCGACGTGGAAGCCGAGGGTCTCCAGCGTGACCTTCATCTCGACGCGGGACAGCTCGAGGCCCGCGAGCCGGCGCACCTCGGTCCAGGGAAAGTCGATCACGTGCTCGGTCTCGGGCATCGCACCGGCGATCGTCGCGAGGCTCGGCGTG
Source organism: Beijerinckiaceae bacterium (assembly GCA_964658355.1). Lineage (GTDB taxonomy): Bacteria > Pseudomonadota > Alphaproteobacteria > Rhizobiales > Beijerinckiaceae > Methylobacterium. Next base: position 3,528 of record CAZZZJ010000304.1, on the reverse strand, counting down.
CCGCCGCAGAGGTCGAGGACGAGCTGCGTCGCCCGGTCGAGCCCGGGCAGGGTCGAGGCCGGATCGACGCCACGCTCGAAGCGGTAGCGCGCATCGGTGATCACGCCGAGCCGCCGTCCGGTCTGGGCGATGTTGGCCGGGTTCCACAGGGCCGATTCGATCAGCACGTCGGTGGTGCCGGCATCGCATCCCGACGCCGCCCCGCCGATGATGCCGGCGATGGACTCGACGCCGTTCGCATCGGCGATGACGATCATTTCGGCTCCGAGCGCATGATCGCGCCCGTCGAGCCCCTTCAAGGTTTCGCCATCGCGGGCGAGACGCACCGTCAGGCCGCCGGCCACCTTGGCGGCGTCGAACACGTGAAGCGGCCGGCCCTGGTCGAAGGTCATGTAGTTCGTGATGTCGACGAGCGCGTTGATCGGGCGCAGCCCGATCGCGCGCAGGCGCGCCTGCATCCAAGCGGGGGAGGGGCCGTTGGTCACGCCGCGCACGAGGCGGAGCGCGACGTGCGGGGCGAGGTCGCTCGCCGCCGCGGGGATGTCCAGCGCGACGGCCACGGGGCAGGGACCCTCGCCGCGGATCCGCGGTTCGGTGGCGCGCTTCAAGGCGCCGATGCCCGTGGCCGCGAGGTCGCGGGCGATGCCGTGGACCGAGGCGCAGTCGGGGCGGTTCGGCGTCAGGTTGATCTCGATGACCGGATCGTCGAGGCCGGCCCACAGCGCGTAGGGCGTGCCGACGGGCGCGTCGGCCGGCAGGTCCAGGATGCCGTCGTGGTCGTCGCCGAGGCCCAGCTCGGCCCCCGAGCACAGCATGCCGCGGCTCTCGACACCGCGGATGTTGCCGACCGAGAGAGTGATGTTCTTGCCCGGCACGTAGGTGCCCGGCGGCGCGAACACGCTGAGCAGGCCGGCGTGCGCGTTCGGCGCGCCGCAGACCACCTGCAGCGGCTGCCCGTCGCCCGCATCGACGGTGCAGACCCTGAGCCGGTCGGCGTTGGGATGCTGCTCGGCGGTGAGGATCTTCGCCACCACGTAGGGCTTCAGCGCCGCCGCCTTGTCCTCGATGCCTTCGACCTCGAGCCCGATGCGGGTGAGCGTCTCGGCGATCACGTCGAGGGACGCCTCGGTGTCGAGGTGATCCTTGAGCCAGGAAAGGGTGAACTTCATGGGTTTGTCCTTCGGCTCCGGCGCGCCTCAGCACAACCTCCGCCGTCGCACGAGGAAAAATGGAAATCAGCCGGTCAACCCGCCGATCAAACTCGGCACGTCGAGCGGGCGGAAGCCGTAATGCTCGATCCAGCGGATGTCGGCCTCGAAGAACGGCCGCAGGTCCGGCATGCCGTACTTCAGCATCGCGATGCGGTCGATGCCGACGCCGAAGGCGAAGCCCTGGTACTCGCTCGGGTCGAGGCCGCAATTCTTCAGCACGTTCGGGTGCACCATGCCGCAGCCGAGGATCTCCAACCAGTCGGTGCCCTCGCCGAAGCGGATCTCTCCACCCTTACGCGAGCACTGGATGTCGACCTCCGCCGAGGGCTCGGTGAACGGAAAGAACGAGGGGCGGAAGCGCATCTTCACGCCGTCCACCTCGAAGAACGCCTTGCAGAACTCCTCGAGCACCCATTTCAGGTTGGCGATGTTGGCCGCCTTGTCGATCACCAGCCCCTCGACCTGATGGAACATCGGCGTGTGGGTCTGGTCGGAATCGTGCCGATAGGTCCGGCCCGGAATGATCACCCGGATCGGCGGCGTCTGGGACCGCATGGTTCGGATCTGAACCGGCGAGGTGTGCGTGCGCAGCACCTTGCGCTTGCCCTGGGCGTCGGCCGCCAGGAAGAAGGTGTCGTGCATCTCGCGCGCCGGGTGGCCGGGCGGGAAGTTCAAGGCGGTGAAGTTCAGCTCGTCCGTCTCGATGTCCGGACCTTCCGCCACCGAGAACCCCATATCGGCGAAGATCGCGGTGATCTCGTCGATGACCTGGCTGATCGGATGGATGCGCCCGCGCGCCTCCGGCGCTTCGCGAACGGGAAGCGTCACGTCGATGCGCTCGGCCGAGAGACGGGCTTCGAGGGCCGCTTCGCCGAGGGCCTCCCGACGCGCGACGATCGCGCCCTGCACGCGGTCGCGCAGGCCGTTGATCAGCGGGCCGCGTTCCTTGCGCTCGTCCGGGCTCATCGCTCCGAGCGTCTTCAACAACTCCGAGACGCTGCCTTTCTTGCCGAGCGCCGCGACGCGGAGGGCCTCGAGCGAGGCCTCGTCGGCGGCGGTCGCGATCTGGGCGAGGAGGTCGCGTTCAAGGGTGTCGAGATCGGTCATCGCTGGTCTTCGATCGGGGAATGAACGCCATGGCCGCGTGCTTCTGCGTGTTGCTTGAATTCAAGCAAGTGCGTTTGCAAGTGTGTTTGCGGGTGCGTCTGCAAATGTGCTCGCGGCGTCGAAGCCTCACAACGTCGAAGGCGCGGCCCACCGGGGAGCCGCGCCTTCCGTACGTCTCGACGTGGGGATGATGCTCAGGCGGCCTTGGCGGCCGGGAGCGCGGCCTTGGCCTTCTCGACCACGACGGCGAAGCTCGCCGGCTCGTGGATCGCGAGGTCGGACAGCGCCTTGCGGTCGACCGCGATGCCGCTCTTCGCCAGACCGTCGATGAAGCGCGAATAGGTGATGCCATGCTCGCGGACGGCGGCGTTCAGGCGCTGGATCCAGAGCGCGCGGAACGTGCGCTTCTTGTTCTTCCGGTCGCGGTAGGCATACTGCATGCCCTTCTCGACCGCCTGCTTGGCGATGCGGATCGTATTCTTGCGCCGGCCGTAATAGCCACGGGCGGCCTTGAGGACTTTCTTGTGCTTGGCGTGACTGGTCACGCCGCGTTTGACGCGGGCCATGTTAAATCTCCTGGATCAGAAAAAGCAGTCTCGGCGCTCGTGAAGGCTTACCGGCTGTTGGGCAGGAAGTACTTCTTCACGTTGGCGGCATCGCCCTCGAACAGGGTGGTGGTGCCGCGCAGGTTGCGGATCTGCTTCGTCGTCCGCTTGATCATCCCGTGGCGCTTGCCGGCCTGGGCGTACATGACCTTGCCGGTCCCGGTGATCTTGAAGCGCTTCTTGGCGCCCGATTTGGTCTTCAGCTTGGGCATTTGGCTCTCCGCTGCGCGAAACCCCTGCCGTCCGACGATGGCCGGAGGGGTGCGCTCGATGGATGCTTCTGGTGGAGCAGCATGAACCGCCACGGCAGCCCTAACCGGCCGGGCGGTTCCACGCGGGGCGGCTTATGGCAGAAACCGCCGTCTGCTTCAATGCCTTCGCGCACCGTCGCCGTGACGCCGGCCCGATCTGCCGTGCGAGGGCGCTCATTCAGGGCGTGCGGCCCCGGCGGCGGTCCAGTCGACGGCGGCGTCGAACAGGGCCAGGCCGGCCGGCGTCAGGTTGGCGAAGGTCTCGTTGTCGAGGAACACCATCGTGCGGCGTGCCGGCGCGATCGATTCGTAGTCCATCGTCGCGCCCTTCTCGTAGCCGAAGATCACGGCGTG
>CAZZZJ010000303.1:2843-4723 GCA_964658355.1 Beijerinckiaceae bacterium | reverse complement strand
CTTCGCGGATGGCCGGATGCTCGTCGTCGCCGCCGGACGGCCGATCGGCCTCTAGCCGATGCAGCTCACCGGGATCCACCATCTCACCGCAATCACCGCGCGGGCGGCGGAGAACCACGACTTCCACACCCGCATCCTCGGCCTGCGGCTCGTGAAGAAGACGGTGAATCAGGACGACGTCTCGGCCTATCATCTCTTCTACGCCGACGGGCTGGCCTCGCCCGGCACCGACGTGACCTTCTTCGACTGGCCGGCGCCTCCCGAGCGGCGCGGGACGAACAGCATAACCCGCACGCATCTGCGCGTCGCCGGACCCGAGACGATCGCGTTCTGGCAGGCGCGTCTCGCACAGGCGAACGTGACGCATACCGCCCCTGTCGAGCGCGACGGGCGCCTGACGCTCGATTTCGAGGATCCGGAGGGCCAGCGCCTCGGCCTCGTGGACGACGGCGGAGCGGGCGACGCCCACCCCTGGGCGGAAAGTCCGGTTCCGGCCGCACATCAGATCCGCGGCCTCGGCCCGATCCGCCTCGCCGTGGCGCAGCCGCAGCGGACCGGCAGCGTTCTCGTCGACGTGCTCGGCATGGTGCACGCTCGAAGCTTCGAGACGCAGGACGGACCCGTCCACGTGTTCGCCATGGGGGAGGGCGGTGCGGCGGCCGAGCTCCAACTTGTCGGCGACGCCTCCGTCCCGGCGCGGCAGGGCGCGGGCGCGGTTCATCACGTCGCCTTCCGCATCCCCGATGCGGATTACGCAGCCTGGGCCGACCGGCTCAAGGTGCGGCGGATGCCGTCCAGCGGTCCGGTCGACCGCTACTACTTCCGAAGCCTGTATTTCCGCGAGCCGAACGGCATCCTGTTCGAGATTGCCACGGACGGTCCCGGCTTCACCGCCGACGAGCCCCTCGACCGGCTCGGGCAAGGGCTCGCCCTGCCGCCGTTCCTAGAGCCGCGCCGGGCCGAGATCGAGGCCGGGCTGAAGCCGCTCTAGGTTCTCGCGGCAGCGGTATTAAGAGCGATTCCAATCAGTTGCGGTTGCATAGCTGTGTGTCGTCGGCGCGTCTTGACCTGCGTTCCGCACCTGCGAAAAGAGCGCCAAACCCATCGGGATTCGGGGCACCTCAGTCGATGAGCAAGTTCTACGAGGAGCGCGTTCTGTCGGTCCACCACTGGACCGACACGCTCTTCTCCTTCCGCACGACGCGCGATCCGGCTTTCCGCTTCCGGAACGGCGAGTTCACGATGATCGGCATCGAGGTCGAGGGCCGGCCGCTGCTGCGGGCCTACAGCGTGGTGTCGGCCAATTACGAGGAGGAACTCGAGTTCTTCTCCATCAAGGTCGAGGCCGGGCCGCTTACGTCCAAGCTGCAGCACCTCAAGGTCGGCGATCCGATCATCGTCGGCAAGAAGCCCACCGGTACGCTGGTGCTCGACAACCTGCTGCCGGGCAAGAATCTCTACCTCCTCGGGACCGGCACCGGCCTCGCGCCCTTCCTGTCGATCATCAAGGACCCGGAAACCTACGAGCGCTTCGAAAAGGTCGTGCTCGTCCACGGCTGCCGGCAGGTGCAGGAGCTTGCCTACGGCGAGACCATCACCGAGAGCCTTCCGAAGCACGAATTTCTGGGCGAGATGATCAGCGCGCAGCTGATCTACTACCCGACCGTGACCCGCGAGCCGTTCCGCAACCGCGGCCGGATCACCGACCTGATGACCTCGGGCAAGCTGTTCGAGGATGTCGGACTGCCGAACATGTCGGTCGAGAACGACCGCTTCATGCTCTGCGGCAGCCCCGACATGATCCGCGACACCCGCGAGCTCCTCACCAACGGCGGCTACGAAGAGGGCAACCACGGCGAGGCCGGGCACTACGTGATCGA
>CAZZZJ010000303.1:0-2743 GCA_964658355.1 Beijerinckiaceae bacterium | reverse complement strand
TCCTCGACCACGAGGATCGGCCCCTCGGCGCTGCCGGGGCGGAACCGGTCGGTGACGGCCTTGAGGTGCCCCCATTCGATCGGCTTGTGCAGGTAGTCGGTGGCACCGAGCGAAAAGGCGAGGTTCTGCTCGTCGAGCACCGTCACCATGACGATCGGCGTCGCGCCCAGCTCGGGGTCGGCCCGGAGCGCGCGCAGCACCGACCAACCGTCCATCCGCGGCATGGTCACGTCGAGCAGGATCGCGCGGGGCCGCAATGCCCTTGCCCGCTCCAGGCCCTGGCGGCCGTCTTCCGCGGTCGAGACAGCGAAACCCTCCTTTTCGAGGAAGCGCGCCAGCAGGTCCCGCGTCGCCGCGTCGTCGTCGATGACGAGGATACGGTTTCCCGCGGCCGTATCCTCCTGGTGCGCCGGGCCGGCATCGGGGCCGGTGAATTGCACCGGCAGGGTCAGCGTGAAGGTGCTGCCCGCTCCCTCGCGGCTCGCCACCACGACGGTGCCGCCGAGGAGCTCGGCGAAGGCTCGGGTGATCGAGAGGCCGAGGCCGGTGCCGCCGAAGCGGCGGGTCGTGGAGGCGTCGGCCTGGGTGAAGCGCTCGAACAGCCGGCCGACCTGCTCGGCGTTCATGCCGATTCCGGTATCGCTGATCGCGAAGTGCAGGACCGCGTCCGCGTCGCGTGTCACCGAAAGGCCGATGCGGCCGTCCTCGGTGAACTTCGCCGCGTTGCTCAGGAGATTGATCAGGCACTGGCGCAGCTTGGTCACATCGGTATGCGCCGTGCCGACATCCTCGGCGATCGTCAGGTCGAGGGTGTTGCCCTTCTTGGCGATCAGGCCCTCGACGGTGGCGGCGACCTCGGCCACCACCTCGGCCACCGAAAAGTCCTCCGCGTAGATCTCGACGCGCTCGGCCTCGATCTTGGACAGGTCGAGGACGTCGTTGATCAGCCCGAGAAGATGGCGCGCGTTCGCTTCGATCTTCTTCATGTCGGCGATCAGCGAAGGTTCGCCGAGGTCCTCGAGTTCCTCCTGCAGCATCTCGGAATAGCCGATCACCGCCGAGAGCGGCGTGCGCAGCTCGTGGCTCATGTTGGCCAGGAACTGACTCTTGGCCCGGTTCGCGTCTTCGGCGGCCTGACGAGCCGCCTCCACGGCGGCCTCCGCCGCCTTGCGCTCGGTGATGTCGGTGTGGGTCCCCACCCATTCGCGCAAACTGCCATCCTCGGCGAGGAGCGGCACGGCGCGCACCGCCATGTGGCGGAACGTGCCGTCGGCGCGGCGCAGGCGGTGCTCGGTCTCGTAGGGCTGGAGCGTCGACACCGCTGCCTGCCAGGCGCGAGCGGTGTGTTCCTGGTCGTCCACATGGATTGCATCGAGGAAGCCGTTTCCGGAATAGGCCGCATCGTCCTGGCCGGTGAAGCGCGTCCAGGACACCTGTCGCGGATGCAGATCGCCCTCCGGGGTCGCCGTCCAGACGATCGCCGCACTGGCCTCGATCAGCGAGCGGAAGCGCTCCTCGCTGCGCCGCATGCGCTCCTCGACGATCCAGCGCAGGGTCTCATCCAAAACGACGATACCCACGCCTTCGATCGTCGGCGCGACCTCCGACGACGTGCCCCGCAGGGGGTAGAAGCTCATCGAGAACCGGCGGACGCCGCCGGGGGCGGAGGGCGTCGGAACGGCCACCGGCACGTCGGGCGTGACCAGACCTTCGTGGAGCGCCGCGGCGAGCTTCGGCCCGAGGATCTCGTGCAGGTTCGGCAGCATCGCCCAGATCGGCGCGCCGATGTCGGCGCCGAAGCCGCGCTCGCTCATCACCGCCAGCGCCCGGTTCATGTGCCGGATCTTCAGGTCGCGGTCGAGGAAGCCGAGGCCGACGGGTGCGTTGGCGAGCACCCCGTCGAGCAGGCCCGACATCCGCATCGCCTCCCGTCGCCGGACGAGCGCCAACCGGGCCAGAAGGACGATCGAGACGATCGCGGAGGCGGCCGCCAGGACGGAGAGCAGTAGGGAGCGGGCGGCGTCGCGGCTGCGGTCCGACTCCAAATGGGCGGCCGTCGCGGTCTGGAGCCCCGCGGTCTCGGTGCGGATCGCGTCCATCAACTGCTTGCCGATCCCGGTGCGGACGATCTCGGTCGCCGCGTCGAAGCTCACGTCCCGCCGCGCTGCAATGACCCGGGCCGCGAAATCGCGCTTCTCCGCGATGAGCGTCGCGAGCGACGTGCCGCCTTGCCGCAAGGGCTCCTGCGCCACGCGGCCCAACACCGTCAGGCCGGTATCGATCGCGCCGAGCGCCTTCTGGTAGGGCTCGAGATAGATGTCGCCTCCGACGAGCACGTAGCCGCGTTCGCCGGTCTCGAGATCCTTCACCGCCGAGAGCAGCCGCTCGAGCGTGGAGATCTTCAAGGTTCCGGCGGCGACGGCCGCGCGGCTCGCCTCGCCGCCGACATAGTTCCAGCCGCCGGCGACCAGGGCGACGAGCAGCAGCCCGAAGGCGACGGGCGAGCCGAGAAGCCCGGCAAAGGGCCGTGCGCTGCGCCAGTTGGCCCGACGCAGGAACGCGATCGACCGAGGGCTCTTCACGCGGCGACCGCGCCGAACCCGTGACGGATCGCGGCACCACCCGCGATCGGAGGGTGTTTCACATCGGTGGTCATCATCGGGCGTCCCGGATCGGCCCGGCGACGTGCCGGAGCGATCCGCGCAGACATAGACGGGACCGCGCGGTTGTCGAAGCCTTGCCG
>CAZZZJ010000302.1:0-4764 GCA_964658355.1 Beijerinckiaceae bacterium | reverse complement strand
GATTCCTGCCGCGACGGGGATCGGGATCGACCGGGCGGTGGCGATCCTGCACGGGCTCGGCATGCCGGCGGGCTTCGAGGTGGCGCTGCCGGCCGGCGACACCGGCGTCTACGCCGCGGCGGCCTATCCCCGCGACGTGAGCCGGCAGCGCCTGATCTCGCTCGATCCGTACACCGGCACGGCCCTCGTCGACGTCCGGTTCTCCGATCTCGGAGGCGTGGGGCGGGCGATCCAGTACGGTATCGGCCTGCACAAGGGCGAGCTCTGGGGCCGCGCCAACCAGCTCGCGATGCTGGCCTTCTGCCTCGCGACGATCCTGCTCTCGATCACCGCCGCGACGATGTGGTGGAAGCGGCGCCCCGAAGGCCGGCTCGGCGTGCCGCCCTGGCCCCGCGACCGGCGGATCGCCGCCGGCGTCACCGGGCTGGTGCTCGGCCTCGGCCTGCTGTTTCCGCTCACCGGCCTCGTCATCCTGGCGATGCTCGCCCTCGACCTCGGCATCCAGACCCTGCGCCCGCTCAGGGTCGCCGGACGGGGACGCCGGTCGTGAAGCCCGCGCACGCGCCTCCGCGAGCCCGCCGGACCTGGCGCGAGACCCTCGGCACCGGGCTCGTCCTGCTGGTGATCTGGGCGCAGGCGATCGTGCCGCTCGCCGCCCTGCGCATGACCGCGGAAGCCGCACCGCTCGGCCTGTCGGCGATCTGCGGCCACGCCCCGGAGGCGCCGGCGATCGCGGATCAGGCGCCTCTCGCGCTCGGCTGCCACGCCTGCCCGCTCTGCGCCGCGGGGCTCGCCGGACCGATCCTTCCCGCCCCGCCGACGGTGGCGCGCCCCCTGCGCCGGTCCGCCGTGGCGTGGCCGATCCCGCCGCCCGTCCCGACGGCGTCCCGTACCCGCATCCCCGGCCAACCGAGGGCACCGCCGGCCTCGCTCTGATCGCCTCCCACGCATCCCGGCGGGCCGTGCCCGCCTGCCTCCCGATCAGACGAGCCTGCCCGATGTCCTTCCCCTCCACGCGCCGGCTGCGCGCCGGCCTCCTCCTGTCCCTCAGCCCGTTCGCCGCCGCGGCGGCGCCTGCGGAGGAGAGCGTGACGCTGTCCGAACTCTCCGTCGTCGGGGAGCGCGACGGGCCCGTGTTGCCGGCCGGCAACCCCTTCGGCGTCGCGTCGCCGCAGGGCTCGGCGCCCAGCGTCATCGAGCACCCCGTCGGGCAGGTGGTGACCGGGATCGGGCGGCAGGACGTGATCGCCGACCGCCCGGCGACCAGCATCGGCGCGGTGCTCGCCAACAGCCCCGGCGTCACCGTGCGCCAGGGCAACGGCGGGCGCGACGTCATCATCTCGATCCGCGGCAACAACGCCCGCTCCACCGGCGTGATCAAGAACACGGTGGTGCTGGAGGACGGGTTCGTCCTGACGCAGGCGGACGGCGCCTCCCGCTTCGATCTCACCGACCCGCGGGCCTATTCCCGCATCGACGTGTTCCGCGGGCCGCAATCGGCCCTGTTCGGCAACTACGCGACGGGCGGCGCGCTCGCCTTCCGCACGCGCACCGGCCGCGAGATCGACGGCTACGAGATCGGCACGGATGCCGGCAGCTTCGGCTACCTCAGCAACGCTTTCGCCGTCGGCGGCGTCAGCGGCCCGTTCGAGATCAGCCTGTTTTCCAGCGACGTGCGCGCCAACGGCTACCAGGACCATTCGTCCTACGACACGCAGACCATCAACCTGCTCGCGAGCTACACGCCGACGCCGGACAACCGCTTCACGCTCAAGGTGATCAACAACGACCTGCAGGCGGACCTCGCCGCCCGGTCCTCGTTGAACCAGTTCCGGACCAACCCGTACCAGCGCGGCTGCGCGGCGGCCGCGACGGCCGCCCCCGGCTGCACCCTGACGAACCTGTTCGCCAACGGCGCCTTCGGGCGGACGGTGGCGGTGACGGCGGACGAGGCCGGGTTCGAGCGCAAGGACCGGCGCACGATCGTGGCGGCGCGCTACGAGCACGACATCGACGCGCAGACCACGTGGCGGACGCAGGTCGGCTTCGACGAGCGCAACTTCAACCAGCCGTTCTACACGACGTCCTCGCGGGGCTCGTACCCGTCCTGGAACCTCCTCACCGACGTGACCCGGCGCTACGACCTGTTCGGCCTGCCGGCGGTCGGCTACGTCGCCTTGGCCTACAGCACCATCGACAACCACATCTCGACCTACAACCGGGCGCCCTATGGCGGGCCGCGGCTCGGCGCGCTGATCGGCGACCAGGAGGCGGTGCAGTCGAACCTCGGCGGTCGCGCCCGCACCGAGGTCGCGCTGTCCGACCGGTGGACGGGCGTCGTCGGCATCAGCGCCGAGAGCACCGCGATCACCGGGCGCAGCCTCGCCTACGCCTACACCGCGGCCAGCGTGACCGGCACGCTCGCGGACGTGAAGCGCAACTTCCTCAACGTCGCACCGGAACTGGCCCTGGTCTACCGCCCGAGCACCGAATGGGCGTTCCGGGGCCGCGTCGCCACCGGCTACACCACGCCGGCGGCCAGCAACCTGTTCGTGACCGCGTCGGGCCTGCCCGGCAACAACACCGGGCTGCAGACCCAGGAGAACCTCGGCTTCGACCTCGGCACGGACTGGACGCCGATCGAGACCCTCCGCCTCAGCGTCACCGGCTTCTACGAGTTCTTCCGCAACGAGCTCGTCTCGCAATCGCCCGGCGCCGGCCTGCAGAGCTACACCTTCAACGCCCCGGCCTCGGAGCATCGCGGCATCGAGGTCGGGGTCGACTGGGCCTTCGCGCCGGGCTGGCGCGGGGTGGCCGCCTACACCTACGACGACCAGATCTACACGCGCTACGTCGAGCAGCTGAGCGCGAGCTCGCTGACCCGCCGCTTCGACCGCGCCGGGAACCGGATCCCCGGCGTGCCGGCCAACCAACTCCTCGCGCGGGTCGGCTACGACGTCCCGGCCGGGCCGCTCGCCGGGCTCGGGGCCTTCGTCGAGACCGTGTTCCAGGACGACTTCTACTTCGACAACGCCAATCAGTTGAAGGCGCCGGGCTACGCGATCGTCAACGCCAACGTCCACTACGCCACGGACCTGACCGGCGGCTACGCGAAGCGCCTCACGGTCTACGCCGAGGTGCGCAACGTGTTCGACACGGTCTACGCGGCCTCCGCTCAGAACCTCGCCAACACGATCAGCGCGACGACCGGGCTGCAGAACGGCGCGGGGGCGTTGGCCGGCACCACCGGCTCGATCTACGCCGGCGCGCCGCGCAACGTCGTCGCGGGACTGAAGCTGGCGTTCTGACACCGAACCTCGGTGAGCCCGGCTCATCGAGGTCCGGCCCCCGCGACTGCGGGGCGGCGGTCGTCCGCCGGACCTCATGGGTTCCGACCCATGAGACGAGTATGAGCCTCAGATCACGGCCTCGATCAGCCCGAGGCCGCGCGCCTCCTCGGCCTCGATGTACCAGTTGTCCGGCGCCCGCTCGATCACCTCCCCGAGGGTCACGCGCGAGCCCTCGACGAGGTTGGCGAAGCCCTCGTTCTGGATCGCGATGGAGCACTCGATCTCGTGGAGGGTCGCCTTCACCGTGGCGACGCAGGTGGTCAGCGGCCCGTTGATCGTGAGTTCCTTGGCGAGCTTGCGCTCGTGGATCATCAGCCGCGTCCCGGGGGTGAGGTAGCGGTTCTGCCGGGTGAAGAAGCTCATGAAGGTCGTGCCGGCGGAGTAGATCGCCGCCTTGCCGAGGAAGACGAAGCGGCGATCCGGGCTCATCGCGCTCTTGAAGCGGATGTCCTCGCCCATCATCCGCGCCACCTCCGGGTCGCCGCCCAGCGTGGTCAGTTCGACGACGACGAGGCCCGCCTCCGGGGCCTCGGCGATCTGGCGCCGGAAATCCTTGTACATGTCGTAATCCACCGTCCCGGCGAGCAGGACGGTGGGAACTGCGAAGTCGGCGGCTTTCAGAACCTGGGTGTCCATGGGGAAGCGTGGCCTTGCGATGCGAACGAGATGCTGGCCTGCACAACCCGCGCCGGACGCGTTCGTTCAGGACGGGATCCGCATCCGGGAACCCGTCAGCGCGACAGGCCGTCGTCGGGCGCGCGCAGGCGGTAGCCGACGCCGGTCTCGGTGAGCAGCAGGCGCGGGCGTTCGGGATCGGCCTCCAGCTTCTGCCGGAGCTGGCGCATGTAGACCCGGAGATATTGCGGATCGGACGAGGCCGAGACCGACCCCATGAGCTGGGCGTGGGTCAGGACCTTGCCGGCATGCTGCACCAGCACGCGCAGGAAATCGTACTCGCGCGGCGTCAGCTTCACCTCGCGCCCGTCCACACGGACGATGCGGCGGACCAGGTCGACGCTCAACGGGCCGACCTGGAACAGCGGCCGCTGCCCCTCGGTCGCGAGCTGGTGCCGGAGCGCCGTGCGGATGCGGGCCAGCAATTCGCCCATGCCGAAGGGTTTCGTGACGTAGTCGTCGGCCCCGAGGTCGAGCGCCTCGACCTTGCCGGTCTCGTCGTCGCGGCTCGACAGCACCACCACCGGCAGGCCGGGATGCGCCGCACGGATCCGGGCGAGGAGATCGTGCCCGCGCATGTCGGGCAGCCCGAGATCGAGGATCACCAGGTCCACGGTCTCGCGGGCCAGGACCTCGAGCGCAGTCCGCCCGTCGGGGGCTTCCAGCACGGCGTAGGCCTGCGTCCCGAGCCCGGTGCGCAGCAGCCGCCGGATCGGCGGCTCGTCGTCGACGACGAGGA
>CAZZZJ010000301.1:0-4769 GCA_964658355.1 Beijerinckiaceae bacterium | reverse complement strand
GGTCGGGCTGCGCGCCGGGAGTCGGGCGGCGTTGGCAGGGGGGTCATCGACCGCTTTCGACCGAGGCTGTGTGGGTACGTCGGCACGCCCGACGGCGATGCAACTGTCTTCTTCACAGGCCGTGTTCCCGCATCGGCGCGCTGCGATCGCATCCATCATCGGCGTCGAACGCCTTGAGACGGGGACGCTGGAGAAGGCCGCTCTCCGACGTTCCGGGCGGCCCCGCGCCTTCACGCGGCCCCGGACCCTTTGCAGAAGCCGGGAACGCCCCCTTCCAGGCTGCACGTCGAGGCAGAGACCGACGGCCGGAACGGGTGAGGAACGGTCCGGCGGCTTTCGATTGCATCATCCCCCGAACCGGTCGTCGGGCCGTCCCTCCCGATGCCGCGCCGCGTCCACGGGCCGGTCGACGCCCCCTGCAAAAGTGCTAAAGGACAGGATCGCAGGGAGTCGCAGATTTTGTCGGTCGTCGAGCGGCACCACACGAAACAGGCGGGGTCCGGGGACACCGCCATGGTTTTCGCCCACGGCTTCGGGTGCGACCAGAACATGTGGCGGTCCGTGGCGCCCGCCTTCGAGGACCGCTACCGCACGATCCTGTTCGACCATGTCGGCGCCGGCGGCTCCGACCTCTCAGCTTATGATCCGGCCAAGTACGCCTCGCTCGAAGGCTACGCCGACGACGTGGTCGAACTCTCCCGCGCCCTCGGCGTGGAGCGCGGCGTCTTCGTCGGCCACTCGGTGAGCGCCATGGTCGGCATCCTCGCCTCGAAGAAGGCGCCCGAGCTTTTCGACAGCCTCGTCCTCGTCTGTCCCTCTCCGCGGTACGTCGACGACGGGGATTACGTCGGCGGCTTCACCCGGGCTCAGGTCGACGAGCTTCTCGAATTCCTCGACAGCAATCACATGGGCTGGTCGGAGGCGATGGCCCCCGTGATCATGGGCAACGCGGATCGTCCGGAACTCGGCGCGGAGCTCACCAACAGCTTCTGCCGCACCGACCCGGACATCGCCAAGCGCTTCGCCCGGACCACGTTCCTTTCGGACAATCGGGCTGACCTGCCGGGCGTGACGGCGCGTTGCCTCGTCATCCAGTGCTCGGAGGACGTGATCGCCCCCCAGGAGGTCGGCGAGTACGTGCATCGCAACCTGCCGGACAGCGAGCTGGTCCTGCTCGATGCGACCGGGCACTGCCCGAACCTGAGTGCGCCGGAGGCGACCACCTCGGCCATCGAAGCGTTCCTTCGAGGCCGATGATGTGGATGAGGTGACGCCTATCCCCTGCGCACAGGAGGCGGACGACCTCGAGGACCTGTTCGAGAACGCCCCCTGTGGCTACGCATCGGCTCTGCCGAACGGACGCCTGTCGAGGGTCAATCGGACGCTCGCGGCCTGGACGGGATACACGGTCGAGCAACTCGTCGGCCGGCGCTTTCTCGACCTCCTGAACATCGCCGGCAAGATCTACTACGAGACCCATTTTGCGCCGCTGTTGCGGATGCAGGGGTTCTTCAACGAGGTCGCCCTCGACATCGTGCGGGAGGACGGGACGCCTCTGCCGGTTCTGGTCAACGCGGTGGCCCGGCGGGATGAGGCCGGCGAACTCCGGTTCATCCGGATCACGGTGTTCAACGCCTCCGACCGGCGGCGCTACGAGCGCGATCTCCTGGAAGCCCGGCGCAATGCCGACCAGGCCTCGGCCGCGCTGCAGGACCTCAACGCAACCCTCGAGGCGCAGGTCGCGGAGCGGACGGCGCAGCGCGACCGGGCTTGGCGCCTGTCGCAGGAGTTGCTGGTCGTGGCTCTCCCGGACGGCACCTTCGAGAGCGTGAACCCGACCTGGACCGAGCTTCTCGGCTGGCGGGACGATGAACTGATCGGCGCCTCGTTCGTGGAGCGGACCCACCCTGACGACCTGAAAGCGACCTTGAGCGCGTTCGCCGGCATCCTGGAGCGCCCGCTCACGGTCCCCCACGCGTCCCGCTTCCGACACAAGGACGGCTCGTACCATGCGTTCGCCTGGACGGCTGCGTTCGAGGATGGCCGCGTCTACGCCTCCGGACGCGACATCACGCTCGAACGGGAGCAGGCCGAGGCCTTGCGCCAGTCGCAGAAGATGGAGGCGGTCGGACAACTCACGGGCGGGTTGGCGCACGACTTCAACAATCTGCTGGCAGGGATCTCCGGTTCGCTGGAAATGATGCAGAACCGCATGCAGCAGGGCCGGTTCAACGACGTGGAGCGCTACATGTCGGTGGCGCAGGGCGCATCGAAGCGCGCCGCCGCCCTGACGCACCGGCTGCTTGCCTTCTCGCGGCGCCAGACCCTCGACCCCAAGCCCACCGACGTGAACCGGCTCGTCGCCGGCCTGCAGGAGATGATCCAGCGCACGGTCGGACCGGGCATTCCAGTCGAGGTGGTCGGCGCCTCCGGCCTCTGGCCGGCTCTGGTCGATCCCCCACAGCTTGAGAATGCGCTGCTCAACCTGTGCATCAATGCCCGCGACGCAATGCCGGCGGGCGGGCGCATCACCGTCGAGACGGCGAACAAGTGGATCGACGCGCGCGCCTCCGGCAAGCTCGACATGCCCGAGGGGCAGTACCTGTCTCTTTGCGTGACCGACACCGGCACCGGCATGAGCAAGGACGTGATTGCGCGCGTCTTCGAGCCGTTCTTCACGACCAAGCCGATCGGCGAGGGCACCGGCCTCGGCCTGTCGATGATCTACGGGTTCGCCAAGCAATCGGGCGGGCAGGTGCGGATCTACTCCGAGGTCGGCGAGGGAAGCACGGTGTGCATCTACTTGCCGCGCCACTACGGCGAGGTCGCCGTCGATGATCCGACCGCCGAGCTCGCCGTGCTACCCCGCTCCGAGCAAGGCGAGACGGTGCTGGTCGTGGACGACGAGCCGTCCGTGCGGATGCTCGTCACCGATATCCTCGGCGACCTCGGGTACACGGCCATCGAGGCGGGCGATAGCGCGGCGGGGCTGAAGGTCCTCCAGTCCGAGGTGCGCATCGACCTGCTGGTGACCGATGTCGGCCTGCCCGGTGGCATGAACGGGCGGCAGATGGCCGATGCGGCCCGTCTGTCCCGGCCCGACCTGAAGGTTCTGTTCGTTACCGGCTACGCCGAGAACGCACTCCTCGGCGATGGCCGTCTCGCGCCGGATATGGCGGTGCTGACCAAGCCGTTCCCGATCGAGACCATGGCCGCGCGCATCCGCTCCATGATCGAGGCGAAGCGGTAGGCGGCGCATGGCCCCCCTCGGCTTCTGGATGCAGGGCCAGGGTCCGCTCCCCACCGAGGCCGTGCGGACACGCCGGCACGCCAGACGGCGATGGACCTTTCTCCTTCGAAGGCAGATCTTCTTCCAAGGCGGGGCTCTCGCGTCGGCGCGCCTCGATCGCACCCATCATCGGCGTTGAACGCCTCGAGACGCGGATGCTTTGGAAGACCGGTCTCCGACTTTCTGGGCCGCCCGCGTTGTCACGCAGCCTGCGCCCATATCGGTCGTTCAAACCCGTCGAAACCGCGCCACCCCCCAACCTTGTCCCCCACCCCCCAGGGTGATACCCGCCGAAAATCCGTCGCCCCAACCCCCCCGAAGCCATGCCGAGCCACACCATCCGCCTGCATCGCGGCGACCTGCCCGCCGGGTTCGATCCCGGGGCGGCGGTCGCCGTCGACACCGAGACGCTGGGGCTGAACCCGCATCGCGACCGGCTCTGCGTCGTGCAGGTCTCGAAGGGGGACGGCTCGGCCGACGTGGTGCAGATCCTTCGCGACGGGCCGGTGCCGGAGGTGCTGCGCGGCATCCTCGCCGATGCGGGGGTGCAGAAGATCTTCCACTTCGCGCGGTTCGACCTCGCGGTGCTGTACCGGGCGCTCGGGGTGATGCCGGCGCCGGTCTACTGCACGAAGATCGCCTCGAAGCTCGCGCGCACCTACACCGACCGGCACGGGCTCAAGGACGTGGTCCGCGAATGCGTCGGCGTCGACCTGTCGAAGGCGCAGCAATCCTCGGACTGGGGCGCCGACACCCTCACCCCGGCGCAGGTGGAGTACGCGGCCTCCGACGTGCTCCACCTTCATGCCGCCCGCGACCGCCTGAACCGGATGCTCGCGCGCGAGAACCGCACGGAGCTGGCCGAGGCCTGCTTCGCCTTCCTGCCCACCCGCGCCCGGCTCGACCTCGACGGCTGGCCGGACACCGACATCTTCGCGCACACCTGACGGGAGCGCCGGCCCGCGGTCGGGCCGGCGTGCCGTGCGGTCTCAGTCGTCGCAGGGCAGCACGTCGGCGCCGTCGGCGATGAACTGCGCGGTCTCGCGCACCTTGGCCGGCGTCCGCGGATCGCGGGCGACGAGGCCGGCTTCCTCCCGCAGGCGATCGTTGCAGGAGCAATGCGGCAGCCGGCCCGAGGCCCGGTCCGGCGTGCAGGCGTCGTGATGGGCGCAGGCGAGGTCGAGGGCGTCCACCGGCGGGTGTCCCGGCCCGCGGTTGCCCGGCCCGCAGAAGTTCCCGTGGATCAGGAAGGCGCCGCGGGCGGCGTCGACCCGCGGCATCTCCTGCGCGGACACCAGGGACGGCATGGTCAATGCCAGGGCTCCGCCGAGGGCGAGCGCCCGAAGGCGGATGGTGAAGGAAGTGGTCACGGTCGATCCTGTTCGCTTGGGCCAGCCCTCGGAGGGGAAGATGGAGCCTCGATTCCGCATGGCAACCGTGGGACCGGCACGGCGCCGCCGCTCGAAGATCGCCGGCGGAT
>CAZZZJ010000300.1:0-4774 GCA_964658355.1 Beijerinckiaceae bacterium | reverse complement strand
GATCCCCCTCGCCGCCCTCCGTCCGAACAGCCCCCATTTGACAACCCGCGGGGCATGAACCACTTCATGCCCGGCGCAGGTCCGGCCCGGACGCGGCGCGAAACCCCACAATTGGTGCGTTCCTGCCGCTGCTCGGGCTTTGACGAGAGGCTGTTTCGTCCATGAAAGTCGTCGTCGTCGAGTCGCCGGCCAAAGCCAAGACCATCAACAAGTACCTTGGCCGCGACTATGAGGTGATCGCCTCCTTCGGGCATATCCGCGACCTTCCGGCCAAGGACGGATCGGTCGACCCGGAAGCCGACTTCAAGATGATCTGGGAACTCGACGCCCGCGGCTCGAAGCAGGTGTCCGAGATCGCGCGCGCCGTGAAGGGCGCCGACAAGCTGATCCTGGCGACCGATCCGGATCGCGAGGGCGAGGCGATCTCCTGGCACGTGCTGGAGGCCCTGACCGCCCGCAAGGTCCTCAAGGGCATTCCGGTCGAGCGCGTGACCTTCAACGCGATCACCAAGGCGTCGGTCGAGACCGCGATGCGCCAGCCGCGCCAGATCGACCAGGCTTTGGTCGACGCCTACCTCGCACGGCGGGCGCTCGACTACCTCGTCGGCTTCAACCTCTCGCCGGTGCTGTGGCGCAAGCTTCCCGGCGCCCGCTCGGCCGGCCGCGTCCAGTCGGTGGCGCTTCGGCTCGTCTGCGAGCGCGAGGTCGAGATCGAGCGCTTCAAGCCGCGGGAATACTGGTCGCTCGTGGCGACGCTCTCGACGGTCGACGGCGGCGTGTTCGAGGCCCGGCTCGTCGGCGCCGACGGCAAGCGCATCCAGCGCCTGGACGTCGGCAACGGCGAGGATGCGGCGGCGTTCAAGCGCGACCTCGAACTCGCGACCTTCCAGGTCGCGAGCGTGGAGGCCAAGCCCGCCAAGCGCCACCCGCAGCCGCCCTTCACCACCTCGACGCTGCAGCAGGAGGCCTCGCGCAAGCTCGGGATGGCACCGGCCCAGACCATGCGGGTCGCCCAGAAGCTCTACGAGGGCGTCGACATCGGCGGCGAGACCGTCGGCCTCATCACCTACATGCGCACCGACGGCGTCGACATGGCGCCCGAAGCCATCGCCGACGCGCGCCGGGTCATCGGCCGCGAATTCGGCGACAGGTACGTGCCGGGTGCGCCGCGCAAGTACAGCGTCAAGGCCAAGAACGCGCAGGAGGCCCACGAGGCCGTGCGACCGACCGACATGGGCCGGCTGCCGAAGCAGGTCGCCCGCATGCTCGATCCTGAGCAGGCCAAGCTCTACGACCTGATCTGGACGCGCACCGTCGCCAGCCAGATGGAATCGGCGGAGCTGGAACGAACCACGGTGGACGTGACCGCCAGCGTCGGCCCGCGCCGGATCGACCTCCGGGCCACCGGCCAGGTGGTGAAGTTCGACGGCTTCCTCACGCTCTACCAGGAGGGCAAGGACGACGAGGAGGACGAGGACGGCAAGCGCCTGCCGCCGATGAAGGCCGGCGAGGCGCTGAAGCGCGAGCGCATCGCCTCGACCCAGCACTTCACCGAGCCGCCGCCGCGCTTCTCCGAGGCCAGCCTCGTCAAGCGCATGGAAGAACTCGGCATCGGCCGGCCCTCGACCTACGCCGCGGTGCTGCAGACCCTGCGCGACCGCGAATACGTGAAGATCGAGAAGAAGCGCCTCCAGCCGGAGGACAAGGGCCGCCTCGTGACCGGCTTCCTCGAGAGCTTCTTCAAGCGCTACGTCGAGTACGATTTCACCGCCGACCTCGAAGGACAACTCGACCGGGTCTCGAACGCCGAGATCGACTGGCGCGACGTGCTGCGCGACTTCTGGCGCGATTTCTCGGCCGCCGTCGGCGGCACCAAGGAGCTGCGCGTCACGGAGGTGCTGGAGGCGCTGAACACCCTGCTCGGCGACCACATCTTCCCCGAGAAGGCCGACGGCTCGAACCCGCGCACCTGCCCGACCTGCGGCTCGGGCCAGCTCTCGCTGAAGCTCGGCAAGTTCGGCTCCTTCGTCGGCTGCTCGAACTACCCGGAGTGCAAGTTCACGCGTCAGCTCTCGGCGTCGGGGATCGAGGGCGACGGCGACGGCTCGTCGCCGGACGGCAGCCCGCCCGGCACGCGGGTGCTCGGCAACGATCCGGTGAGCGGATTGCCGGTGACGATCCGCGACGGCCGGTTCGGCCCCTTCGTCCAGCTCGGCGAAGCCTCGACCGAGAAGGATGCCGCCAAGCCGAAGCGCTCGTCGCTGCCGAAGGGCGTGACGCCGTCGATGGTCGATCTGGAGAAGGCGCTGCGGCTGCTCTCGCTGCCGCGCGAGGTCGCCCGGCATCCGGAGACGGGCGAGCCGATCCTGGCCAATCTCGGCCGGTTCGGTCCCTACGTCCAGCACGGCAAGACCTATGCGAACCTCGGCAAGGACGACGACGTTCTCGAGGTCGGCGCCAACCGCGCCATCGACCTGATCGTCGCCAAGGAACAGGGCGGCGGCCGCGGCCGGCCCTCCTCCGATCCCGGCCGCCCGCTCGGCAAGGACGCGGCGACGGGTCGCGACCTCGTGGTCAAGGCGGGCAAGTACGGTGCCTACGTCACCGACGGCGATGTCAACGCGACCCTGCCCAAGACCATGGCCGCCGAGGCGCTGACCCTCGCCGAAGGGATCGATCTGGTGAACGCCAAGCGTGCGGCGGGCGGCGGCAAGCCCAGCCGCGGGCGCAAGGCCGCTCCGGCGCGCGGTGCCAAGACCACCGCCCGGAAGCCCGCCAAAGCGACCAAGGACGGCGAGGACGCCGCCGCCAAACCGGCGGCCAAGCCCGCTGCCAAGAAGCGCGCCGCAGCGAAGGTCGGATCGACCAAGGCCGCATCGAAGCCGCCCGCCAAGAAGGCCGTCGCCAAGAAGGCGAGCGGCTGAACCGCGCGTCGCCCCGCCTGCCGCCAGCTCTCTTAAGCGCCGATGTGGCGGCTAGATGAGATAGGTGATCGTAGCCGCGACCGCGGTGGCGAAGGTCGCGAGCGCGATCGTCGTCGGGGTGACGAAGGCGGCGCGCGGCGCGGACGGGCCGTCGTCTTCGCAACCGAACGCCTGACCGGCGGCGCGCTCGAGACGCGCGAGGGTCAGGCTGCGCGCCTCGATGGAAGTGGTGGTCATCGGCGGCGTTCCCGGTGGTCGGTGAAGCGAAGGTTTAGCGATATAATGCTGGATCGCGTGCCGTGTTCCGCGCGAAAATGCATCGTGTCGCGATTTTAAACACCGTTCCGCATCAAACCGATGACGGTGGCACTCCGACGTTTGGTCGGGACGCGCCGCACATGCGAAGCTGCGCCGCGGATTCGTCCTGCGAGCGCCTTTGATGTTTCTGGTTTGTTCCGATATCCTGAGCGAATGAAAGCCCATGCGAAACGTGATCCGAACCCTGGGCTCCGCCGCGTGAGCGACGAGACTGGCTACACCGCCTCCGACATCGAGGTCTTGGAAGGACTGGAGCCGGTTCGGCGTCGGCCCGGCATGTATATCGGCGGCACCGACGAACGGGCGCTGCACCACCTCTTCTCGGAGGTGATCGACAACGCGATGGACGAGGCTGTGGCGGGGCATGCCAGCTTCATCGAGGTGGAACTGGAACAGTCCGGCGCGCTCGTCGTCACCGACAACGGTCGCGGCATCCCCGTCGATCCGCACCCGAAATTTCCCGGCAAGTCCGCGCTCGAAGTCATCATGACGACGCTGCATGCCGGCGGGAAGTTCGACTCGAAGGTCTACGAGACCAGCGGCGGCCTGCACGGCGTCGGCATCTCGGTGGTCAACGCGTTGTCCGATCTCCTGGAGGTCGAGGTCGCGCGCAACCAGACCCTCTACCGGCAGACCTTTTCGCGGGGGCATGCTCAGGGCGGCCTGGAGACGGTCGGCCGGGTCCAGAACCGGCGCGGCACGCGAATCCGGTTCCACCCGGACGCGCAGATCTTCGGATCGCTGAAGTTCGACCCGCGCCGCCTGTTCAAGATGGCACGCTCGAAGGCCTACCTGTTCGGCGGCGTCGAGATCCGCTGGCGCTGCGCGCCGGCGCTGATCGAGGGGACCGACATCCCGGCCGAGGCGGTCCACCGCTTTCCGGGCGGGCTGCGCGACTACCTCGCCCGCGATATCGACGGCAAGGAGCTCGTCACCGACGCGATCTTCTCCGGCAAGATCACCAAGCCCGGCTCGCACGGCTCGCTCGAATGGGCCGTCGCCTGGATGGTTCACGACGACGGCGTCTCCGCCTCCTACTGCAACACCATCCCGACGCCGGAGGGCGGCACCCACGAATCCGGCCTGCGCGTCGCGTTGCTGCGGGCCCTGCGCGAGCATGCCGAGCGGGTGAACCAGGCCAAGCGCATGAACGCGGTGACCACCGACGACGTGATGGCGACCTGCGCCTCGATGCTGTCGGTCTTCATCCGCGAGCCGGAATTCCAGGGACAGACCAAGGACAAGCTCGCCACCGTCGAGGCGTCGCGCATCGTCGAGACCGCGATCCGCGACGCCTTCGACCATTGGCTCGCGGCCTCGCCCGCTCAGGCCAACAAGGTGCTCGACTGGGTGATCGACCGGGCCGAGGAGCGCCTGCGCCGACGCCAGGAAAAGGAGGTCGCGCGCAAGACCGCGACGCGCAAGCTCAGGCTGCCGGGCAAGCTCGCGGATTGCTCCACCGCCGGCATGGCGGGCTCCGAGATCTTCATCGTCGAGGGCGACTCGGCCGGCGGCTCCGCCAAGCAGGCGCG
>CAZZZJ010000299.1:0-4776 GCA_964658355.1 Beijerinckiaceae bacterium | reverse complement strand
TGGCCAAGGGCCTCGCCTTCATCCGGCTGGCGACGCCGACCACCGACGAGCGGCGCCTGCCGGCGGTGCTCGAGAACACCGCGGGCTTCGTCTACTACGTCTCGATCAACGGCATCACCGGGACGGCGACGCCGGATTTCGCGGCGGTCGGGACGGCGGTCGGGCGCATCCGCCGCCACACCGCGCTGCCGGTGGTCGTCGGCTTCGGCGTGAAGACGGGTGCGCATGCGGCCGCCATCGCGAAGGGCGCCGACGGCGTCGTCGTCGGCTCGGCGCTCGTCGACGCGCTGCATCGGACGCTCGACGAGGCCGGGCAGGCCACCGGCGGCAGCGTCGAGGCGGTGGCGGGGCTGGTGCGCGAGCTTGCCGCCGGCGTGCGCTCGGGCGGGGCACGCGCCGCCTGAGGCGGCGGGACGCTGGTCAACCGGGGCACCGGCCCCGATATGCAAGCCTGAGATAGGCAAGGCTGATCGCAGATATCGGTCTGATCGAACCGGACGGGCGCTTCATGATGGTCGAACCGATGAACTGGATCTCGGAGGTCGTGCGCCCCAAGATCAAGACCCTGTTCAAGCGCGAGACGCCCGAGAACCTCTGGGTGAAATGCCCGGATACCGGGCAGATGGTGTTCCACAAGGAGGTCGAGGGGAACCACTGGGTCATCCCCGGCTCCGAGCACCACCTGAAGATGAGCGCGGCCGCGCGCCTGAAGATGATGTTCGACGAGGGCACCTGGATCGACGTGCCGCTGCCTGAGGTCGCGGTCGACCCGCTGAAGTTCCGCGACGAGAAGCGCTACGCCGACCGGCTCAAGGAAGCGCGCGCGAAGACCGGCATGCAGGACGCGTTCAAGGTCGGGTTCGGCCGGGTCGGCGGGCAGCCGATGACCCTGGCCTGCCAGGATTTCGCGTTCATGGGCGGATCGCTCGGGATGGCGGCGGGCGAGGCCTTCATCCGCGGCGCCGAGACTGCGCTCGAGAAGCGCACGCCCTACGTGCTGTTCGCGGCGTCGGGCGGCGCGCGGATGCAGGAGGGCATTCTCTCGCTGATGCAGATGCCGCGCACCACCGTGGCGATCCGGCGCCTGCGTGCGGCCAAGCTCCCCTACGTCGTGGTGCTGACCAACCCGACGACGGGCGGCGTCACCGCCTCTTACGCGATGCTCGGCGACGTGCATCTGGCCGAACCCGGCGCGCTGATCTGCTTCGCCGGTCCGCGCGTCATCGAGCAGACCATCCGCGAGAAGCTGCCGGACGGTTTCCAGCGCGCCGAATACCTTCTGGAGCACGGCATGCTGGATCAGGTCGTCCATCGCCATGCGCTGAAGGACACCATCGTGCGGATCTGCAGTCTCCTGCTGAACGTGGGTCCCACGTCGGTGCAGGCGGCATCGGCCCCGATCCTCGAACCCGCCTGACACGCCGGAAGACCATGGATTCCTCCGATGCGCTGATGGCGCGATTCCTGGCCCTGCATCCGCGCACGATCGACCTGTCGCTCGGCCGGATCCAGAGCCTGCTCGCACGCCTGAACCACCCCGAGCGCCGATTGCCGCCGGTGATCCACGTCGCCGGCACCAACGGGAAAGGCTCGACCATCGCGTTCATGCGGGCGATCCTGGAGGCCGGAGGCCTGGCGGCCCACGTCTACACCTCCCCCCATCTCGTGCGCTTCCACGAGCGCATCCGGCTCGGCGGCATCGGCGGCGGCCATTACGTTCCGGAGGACCGGCTCGCCGAGGCCTTCGCGCGCTGCGAGGCCGCCAATGCCGGCGATCCGATCACGGTGTTCGAGATCACCACCGCCGCGGCCTTGCTGCTGTTCTCCGAGGCGCCGGCCGACGTGCTGCTGCTCGAGGTCGGCCTGGGCGGGCGCGTCGACGCCACCAACGTGATCGAGACGGTCGCGGCGGCCGTCGTCACGCCGATCGGGCGGGACCACGCCGAGTATCTCGGCGACACCGTCGAGCTGGTGGCGAACGAGAAGGCCGGCATCTTCAAGCGCGGCTGTCCGGCGGTGATCGCGGCACAGGACTATGCCGAGGCCGACGCGGTGCTGTGCCGCCGCGCCGAATCGGTCGGCGCGACGCCGATCTGGGTGGGGAACCAGGATTTCTCGGTCCACGAGGACAGCGGCCGTCTCGTATACCAGGACGAGACCGACCTGTTCGACCTGCCGCGCCCGAAGCTCATCGGACGCCACCAGTTCACCAATGCCGGCACCGCGATCGCGGCGCTTCGGGCCTCGGGCTTCGGCGATATCGGCGTCGCCGCGGTGGAAGCGGGCCTGCGCAACGTCGATTGGCCGGGCCGGATGCAGCGGCTCGCCCGCGGGCGCCTCGCGGCGCTGGTGCCGGCCGGGTCCGAGCTCTGGCTCGACGGCGGCCACAACATCGACGGCGGGCGCATCCTCGCGACCGCGCTCGCGGATCTCGGCGAGCGCAGCGACGTGCCGCTCGTGCTCATCGTCGGACTGCTCGGCACCAAGGATGCCGAAGGATTCCTGCGCCACTTCGTCGGCCTGGCGCGCGCGCTGATCGCCGTGCCGATCGCCGGCCAGATGGCGGCCCGTCCGGCCGAGGAGGTCGCCGAGATCGCGACGCAGGTCGGGCTCAGCGCGCGCATCGCGCCGAGCATCGAAGCGGCGCTGAATGCGGTTGCCGACATCGCGTTCGAGCAGCCGCCGCGAATTCTGATCTGCGGTTCGCTCTACCTTGCCGGCGCCGTCCTGACGGCCAACGGGACGCCGCCGACGTGAGACTGGATTGATTTGCAGCGGCTGCGGTTACTTGTCTGCTGCACAGAAGTCCGATCGCCGCGCCAATGCAGAGCCAAGGCCGCTGTGGCCCGGATGTTACATCTTGGCCGTTGGAAATCACTTATCCTCAGCATCGATCGGGCAACATGCTGGGGATCAAAGAGAACATGAAAAAGCTTCTGACGTCATTGGCCGCCTTCACGGCGCTGACCGCCGCCGCTTCCGCGGCCGACCTGCCGCGCCGCGCTCCGCCGCCGATCTTCACGCCCGTCCCGGTCTTCACCTGGACCGGTTTCTACGTCGGTATCAACGCCGGCTACGCCTTCGATGCCGGCAACGACCGCAAGGTCTACGGGCTTCCGGCCGGTTCCGTGATCGGCTCTGCCGGCACCAACGCGATCATCACCACCAACACCCAGAGCCAGATGGACGGCTTCAGCGGCGGTGCGCAGATCGGTTACAACTACCAGTTCACCCCGGGTAACGGCATCGTCGTCGGCATCGAGGCGGACGCCCAGTACCTCGACACCGGCCGCCGCCTCGGCGCGACGCAGAACTACGCCTTCGTCGGCGCCCCGGGCCTCGCCCTGCTGCCCCCGCAGGCCGGCCTCGTCACCCGCGGCAATGGCCTCGACTACTTCGGCACCGTGCGCGGCCGCATCGGTTACGCGGTCGACAAGGCGCTGTTCTACGGCACCGGCGGCTTCGCCTACGGCTCCGGCCAGCAGGACCAGAACTTCTCGCGCATCGGCCTCGGCACCCGCGACGAGTTCCGCACCGGTTGGACCGCCGGCGGCGGCGTCGAGTACGCGCTCCCGACCGACTCCTTCCTGAACTTCTTCCGCTCTTCGGCGGTGACCCTGAAGGTCGAAGCCCTCTACGTCAGCCTCGACCGCAGCCGCAACACCGTCGGCGGCGTGTACGACCTGCCGACGAACCTGCTCTACGTCTCTGGCGGCGCCAGCAAGACCGAGTTCGCCGTCGTCCGCGCCGGCCTGAACTACAAGTTCGGCTCCTACTAGGATCCGACCTCCGACCCACGGGCCGCTCAGAGCCCGGGGTCGGTTCGAATCATTCGAATTGGGTTTCGAAACGGAGAAAGCCCGGCCTCGCGGCCGGGCTTTCTTTTTGCGCGGATCGCGCATGCTTCACACGCTGCGCCCTCGGCGCGAAAAAACCCGCCTCCGTGAGGAAGCGGGCTCGTCGAACCGACCGTGCGCGTCAGGCGCTGGCGGTCTGCGCGCTGATCCAGCGGGACAGGTCGCCCTTCGGGGCCGCGCCGACCTTCTGATCGACCCGCTCGCCGTTCTTGAACAGCAGCAGCGTCGGGATCGAGCGGATGCCGTACTGCGAGGCGATGCCCGGGTTCTCGTCCACGTTCACCTTCGCGATCTTCACCCGGCCCTGCATGTCGGCGGCGATCTCCTCGAGCGCCGGGCCGATCTGCCGGCAGGGGCCGCACCACTCCGCCCAGAAATCCACGACCACGGGCTCGACGGACTTGAGGACGTCCTGCTCGAAGCTCGCGTCGGTCACTTTCACCGTCGACATCGCACATACCTTTCCGAAAAACCGCGCGGGCGCCTGTACAAGAGCGCCCAGGTCCGAAGCGATGAGACTTGGCGACCGCACGTCCCTTGGTCAAGGTGGCAGCCTCGTCCGCATACCGGCCTCTCCCCCGGCTCATGACACGCGGGCCCGATCGTCGGACGGAACCGGGGCGGGCCCCTCCCCGCTCGCTTTCGCGGAGACGTCGCCCCATGTGAGCCGGGACGGCCGACACCGTTTCCGGCCGCCGCCGGCGGGGTCGCCGGACGAATCGAAGGAGGATCTTTGCAGGTGACAGGATTTACGCAGGCGACGCGCTTCCGCTCCATCGCCCTCGCCACGGTGGCCGCTCTCGCCCTGGCACCCGGAGCCTTTTCCGAGGAAAGCAACGCGCCGCGCCCATCCCGCATCGAAGGGGACGCCTTCAGCGCACCGGCCGCGAAGAGCGCCGGCGACACCCCCGCCGAGACC
>CAZZZJ010000298.1:0-4805 GCA_964658355.1 Beijerinckiaceae bacterium | reverse complement strand
GTCTCGCCGGGCGCCGGCTTCGCCTCGCCGGCCTCGGGCCTTGCCCGCTCGACGGTGCGGAACAGGCCGTTGAGGCCGCCGATCACCTCGAAGCTGCGGCGCGAGAGCTTGCCGTAGCTGGTGGCGGCCGGGTCGGTCGGCGTGGCCGCGGCGGCCTGCGCGACCGCGGCGTTCGGCGCCTTCAGCCCGGGGAGCGGCTTCAGCTCGATGCCCTGGTGGGCGACCTCGAGCACGTCGTGCCAGGCGGTGGCGGGGAGCGATCCGCCGGTCATCTTGTTGGTCGAGGTGTGGTCGTCGTTGCCGAACCAGACCGCGGCGACGTAGTTGCCGGTGTAGCCGACGAACCACGCGTCGCGGTAGGCGTTGGTGGTGCCGGACTTGCCCGCGACCTTCATGCCCTCAAGCTGCGCGCGCCGGCCGGTGCCCTCCTCGACCACCTTGTTCAGCATGTAGTTCATGTCGGCGACGACCTGGGTCGAGAGCACCTGCTCGGGCTTCTCGTCGTCGTGCCGGTAGATCACCTCGCCGCTCGAATTCTTCACCTCGGCGGCCGCGTAGGGCTTCGCCTTGCGCCCGCCGTTGGCGAACACCGCGTAGGCGGCGGCCTGGTCGATCACCGTGACCTCGGCCGAGCCGATTGGCAGCGACACGGAATCGACCAGCGGCGTGGTGATGCCCATGTGGTGGGCGGTGTCGATGATCTTGGCGCGGCCCGCCTTCGCCGCCGGGAAGTCGCCCTTGATTCCCATGCCCTTGCCGAGCGCGATCGAGACCTTGATCGGGATGGTGTTGATCGATTTGGCCACCGCGAGCCACATCGGCTGGCGCCCGGAATAGGAGCGGCCGTAATTCTGCGGGCACCAGTTGCCGAGGCAGACGGGGGAGTCGACCACCACCGTGTCCGGCCGGAACAGGCCCGAGCTCAAGGCCGCCGCGTAGACGTAGGGCTTGAACGAGGATCCGGGCTGGCGCAGCGCGTCGGTGGCGCGGTTGAACTGGCTCTCGCCGTAATCGGCGCCGCCGACCATGGCGCGCAGCGCGCCGTCGGGGTCGAGGATCACCATCGCCGCCTCGTCGACGTCGTAGGCCTCGCCGGACTTGCGCAGGATGTCGGCCACCACCTGGTCGGCGCGCTTCTGGATGCCGAGATCGAGCGGCGTCTTCACCGTCAGCACCCGGTCGGTCTTGAACTTGCCCGCGTCGGCCATGGCCTTGATCTCGCCGAAGGCCCAGTCGAGGTAGTAGTCGGCGGTGATGTCGCGGGTCCGCGTCACCGGCGTCGCCGGGTTGCGGAGCGCCGTCTGGATCTGCCCCTCGGTGACGAAGCCGGCCTCGACCATGTTGTGCAGCACGTCGACGGCGCGGGCGCGGGCCGCCGGCAGGTTGACGCTCGGCGCGTACTTGCTCGGCGCCTTGAACAGGCCGGCCAGCATCGCGGCTTCGGCGAGGCTGATGTCCTTCAGCGGCTTGCCGAAATAATAATCGGCCGCCGCCACCGCGCCGAAGGTGCCGCCGCCCATATAGGCGCGGTCCAGGTAGAGCTTGAGAATCTCGTTCTTCGTCAGGTGGCTCTCAAGCCACAGGGCCAGGAACGCCTCGTTCACCTTGCGCTCCAGCGAGCGCTCGTTGGTCAGGAACAGGTTCTTGGCGAGCTGCTGGGTGATCGAGGAGCCGCCCTGGGTGCTGCCGCCGCCGCGCGAGTTGTTGACGAGGGCGCGCATCGTGCCGATCGGATCGATGCCCCAGTGCTCGTAGAAGCGCCGGTCCTCGGTCGAGACCAGGGCCTTGATCATGATGTCGGGGAAGTCGTCGAGCTTCAGCGAGTCGTCGTGCTTGATCCCGCGCCGCCCGACCTCGGTGCCGTAGCGGTCGAGGAAGGTGACCGCGAGGTCCTGCTGCTTCAGCCAGTTGTCGCTGGTGAGGTTGAAGGCGGGCTGCGCCAGCGCCAGCAACAGGACCGCGCCGCCGGTGCCGAGCGTCACACCCTCGCTCGTCAGGTCGAGGGCCACCCGCTTCCAGCCGCGGAAGGCGAAGACCTTCATCCGATCCTGGAAGCGGCCGTAGGCCTGCCCCCCGGAGACGCCGCTGTCGTACAGGCCCGCGTTGACCCACGCGTCGAAGGCGAGCGACGCGTGCTTGATGCGGGTGAGGAGACGAGAGGCGTTCGGCAGGCGCACGACGGGGTTCCGGCTCCTTGAGACGCCTCGACGGGCCCGCGGGACGACGGGGCCGTGCCCTTCTCTACCAAGCCGCGAGGCCTTCCGCGAGATGGAACGCGGCCTGCGCGGCGATGGGTCCGAGCGGCGCCGGGGAAAGGTCGCGTCAACCTTGACGACGGATTGGGGCGGCCCGGTGGCGCGGGTTGCGCGCCCGCCCGCCATGCGCCACAGGAAGGGTCTTTCCGCCCTCGACAGATGAGAGACGTTCCCGATGGGGAACCCAAAGCCCGTTCCGGCGGGTGCCGCCGCCGTTCCGTTCTGGCAGGAGAAGACCCTCGAAGCGATGACGCCTTCCGAATGGGAGAGCCTGTGCGACGGCTGCGGCCGCTGCTGCCTGCTGAAGCTCGAGGACGACGACACCGGCGAGGTCCACCACACCGACGTCGGCTGCACCCTGCTCGACGGCCACAACTGCCGCTGCCGCGACTACGCCAAGCGCCAGGTCCGCGTGCCGGACTGCGTCCGGCTCACCCCCGAGGCGGTGCGCACGATCCCGTGGCTCCCCCCGACCTGCGCCTACCGCCTGATCCGCGACGGCGAACCGCTGTTCGATTGGCACCCGCTGATCTCGGGCTCGCGCAACAGCGTCCACGACGCCGGCATCTCGATCCGCGGCCGGATGTCCGGCAACGAGGAAGAGTTCACGGACGACGAGCTCCCGGACCGGATCGTCGACTGGCCGGTCTCGATGCCGGGGGAGGGGGACTGAGCGCGCCGGATCGGGCGCTCGCCGGCGGCGGGTGCCTTCGACCCGCCTCGGGCCTTCCAAAGGTTCGTTTGCCGGCCGCCTGACGGACGACGACCGACGATCGGGACGGCCGCGGCGCGGGCCTGTCCGGAAGCGGGTCGTCCGGCCTTCAGGGCGCGACTTCGAGCTCGGGAGCATCGGCGCGCAGAGGGCGACCGGTCCAGCGCCGAGCCAAATGCCGACCGATGCGGATCGCGGGACGTTCGACGGCGAGGTACGTGACGGGGGTCACGAGCGCGACCGTTCCCGCGACCAGCGGCAGAACAAGCGGCAGCTGCGCGGTCCCGATCGGCGCGATCACGGTGTTCGCATCGACAAACAGCAGGCTGAGGACGATGCCGTGCAGCAAGTAGATGCCGTAGGAGCACTCACCGAGGACCAGGGCACCCCTCGTCCGCAAGAGCCCGCCCATGCTGTTGCCGCACGCGACGCAGGTGAAGAAAAAGCCGAACGGCACCATGGCGAAACCATAGGGCGTCGGCGCGGCGATCATCCCGAGGCCGAGCGCGGCAGCCGCAGCGATGGCCATCGCCGGTGCGCGCAGCACGCGCGCGATTGCTTCGCGACGCTGGCACTCGTAGGCGAGCATGCCGATGGCAAACAACGGCAGGACTTTCACGAGCGCGATGCGGAGATGGAGCACCTGCGCGAGAAGCGCCACCGCGAGCAGCCCCAGGGGAAGTTTCCAGCTCGGAAACCTCCCGCGCATCACGTCCATGGCCAAAGCGCAGGCCGGGAGGACGAAGAGATAGAACATCCACTCGTACCAGAGTGACCATAGGACATAGGCGTTGAGGCGCCCGCTGTCGGCATAGCCCAGCAATGGCGGCTCGCTCCACGTCGTGATCCATTGTGCGGCCGCGATGAGGAAGTCCCCGTCGGGGCCGCGTCCGGTCCGCGCAGCGATGACGATGCTGATCAGTGCGACCGAGACGACGACGAGCGGCACGATGCGGAACAGACGTGTCGTATAGATCGCGGGCCACGAGCCGCTTCGGAAGCCGTCGAGCACGCGCGGATAGAAAACGAACCCTGTCGTCATGAAAAACAACGCGACGCCACCGGCGCCGATTTGGTTGAACAGGAACCGTGATGGCGGCTGCCAAGGGGTGCCGAGGCGCGTAACCTGGGTCCAGATGATGAAATGGTGTGCCAGAACGGAGAGCGCGAGGTAACCGCGCAGCCCATCGATGCAACCGATTCGCCGGTCGCTCGGCGGCAGCGGGAAGCCGGCGCGCGCGATCAGAGATGAGACGAGCGTCGCCAGTCCATAAGCCGACATGACGCTGAGCACGATCGTGGCGACTGGATAGACCGTCATGACCCTTCCGGCTATTGGCGTGGACTATGGTGCATAGGCGATCGCCCGTCGGAGCGCCACGGTGCACACCTCTGCGGGGTCGCCGGAGCTCCACGCGGTCCATCGAATCCGGACGGCGAACGGCCGCTTTCAGCCGCCGCGAGGGGCGGCCGGAACGACGTGGCCAGGTTGGATGCGGACCGCCCGCTCCGGGCAGCGAGGCCTCCGCTTCGGGCCGTCGGGCGACGGTCCGAGACCCGCCTGGAGCAGGCCGTCCGCGCAGGGACGGACCATCGATCTCGGTCGTTCCAAACCGCCCCACGATCCCCGCCGGCCGGTCGGGCGCCCATGCGCCGGGCTGAGCCGAAAATCCGCGCCGTCGAGAGCACCCGCCATGAGACGCATCCTCCCCGCCGCCGCGCTGCTTCTCGCCCTCGGCACCGCCGCCGAGGCCAGGGTCGTGCGGCTCGAGATCGCGGAGAGGCAGCCCTACGGCGCGTTCGCGGCCGGGGCCTACGAGCGCTGGGACGGGCGCGTC
>CAZZZJ010000297.1:0-4807 GCA_964658355.1 Beijerinckiaceae bacterium | reverse complement strand
CTCGTCACCGAGCGGCTGGCGAGCCTCGCCGGGCGCCTGCCGCAGGGCGTGCTGGCGCCGTCGATGACCGCGCTGACCTCCTCGACCAGCACCGTGCTCCTCGTCGGCCTTACCTCCGAGAGCCGGTCCGCACTCGATCTGCGCACGATCGCCGACTGGCGGGTGCGCCTGCGCCTGCTCGCCGTGCCCGGCATCGCGCAGGTGTCGGTCTACGGCGGCGACGTCCGCGCGGTCCAGGTCGAGGTGCGGCCGCACGACCTGATCCGCTTCCGCCTCGGCCTGAACGACGTGCTCGTGGCCGCGCGCAAGGCGACGGGCGTCCGCGGCGCCGGTTTCGTCGATACGCCGAACCAGCGCATCACTCTCCAGACCGAAGGCCAGTCGCTGACACCGGAGGAGATCGCGCGCACCGTGCTCGTCAACGAGGGCGGAGCCAGCGTCGTGCTCGGCGACGTCGCCACCGTGGTCGCCGCGCCCGAGCCGCCGATCGGCGCGGCCCTGGTCGACGGCCGTCCCGGCATCCTCCTCATGGTCGGCGCGCAACTCGGCGCCAACACCCTCGAGGTGACGCGCCGCGTCGAGGCGGCGCTCGCCGAGCTCCGCCCGGGGCTGGAGCGCGACGGCATCGTGCTGCGCGCCGACCTCTTCCGCCCGGCGAACTTCATCGCCCAGGCCAACGGCAACGTGCTGCAGGCGCTGGCGCTTGGCGGCATCCTCGTCGTCGTGGTGCTGTTCGTGTTCCTGTTCGACTGGCGCACGGCGATCATCAGCGCCGTGGCGATCCCGCTCTCGCTGCTCGCCGCCGTTCTGGTCCTCGGTGCGATGGGCGAAAGCCTCAACACCATGACGCTCGGCGGCCTCGCCATCGCCATCGGCGAGGTGGTGGACGACGCGGTGATCGGCATCGAGAACGCCGTGCGGCGGTTGCGCGAGAACCGCCGCCTGCCCGCGCCGCTGCCGGTCGCGCGGGTCGTGCGCGACGCGATTCTGGAGGTGCGCGGGGCGGTCGCCTACGCCACCTTCGCGGTGCTGCTCGTGTTCCTGCCGGTGCTTGCCCTCACCGGCGTCGCCGGGCGCCTGTTCGGTCCGCTGGCGCTCGCCTACATCCTTGCGGTCGTGGCGTCCCTGGTCGTGGCGCTCACCGTCACGCCGGCGCTCGCCATGGCGCTCGTCGCGCGGAAGGACCTGCCCGTGCGCGATCCGCCGGTGATGCGGGTTTCGCGCGCCGCCTACGTGCGGGTGCTCGGCGCGGTCGACCGGCGCTTCGCCTGGGTGGCGGCCGGTGCCGTGGTCCTGACGCTCGGGGGGGCTGCCGCCCTCCTCTTCTTCGGCGGCACCTTCCTGCCGGACCTGAAGGAGGGTCACTTGATCCTGCACATGGCGGCCGCGCCCGGCACCTCACTGCAGGAATCGCTGCGGCTGGGAGCCCGCATCACGGCCGGCCTGAAAACGGTGCCCGGCGTTCGCGCCGTGGCGCAACAGGTGGGACGGGCGGAGGCCGGGCAGGACACCGCCGGCACGCATTACAGCGAGATCCATATCGACCTCGATCCCGGGCTCGACGGCGCTGCGCAGGAGCGGAGCGAGGCTGGCATCCGCGCGCTGATGGCGGGCACGCCCGGCGCCGCGTTCTCGCTCAAGACCTTCCTCACCGAGCGGATCGAGGAAACCGTCTCGGGCTACACCGCGCCGGTCGTGATCAACGTGTTCGGCTCCGACCTCGACCGGATCGAGGCGGCGGCCCGCGATGTGGCCCGCGAGCTCGCCGAGGTGCGGGGCGCCACCGACGTGCAGCAGGCCTCGCCGGCCGGCTTGCCGCAGATCACCGTCGCCCTGCGCCGGAACGACCTGCGCCATTGGGGCCTCGACGCGATCGAGGTGCTCGAGATCGTCCGCACCGCCTATCAGGGCGACACGGTCGGCCAGGCCTACGAAGGCAATGCCGTCTTCAACGTCATCGTCATCCTCGACCGGGCGACCCGTGCGCATCTGGCGAAGCTCGGGGACCTGCCGCTGCGGACGCCGAGCGGCAGCTACATCAGGCTGGCCCAGGTCGCCGACGTCTACGAGACGGCCGGCCGCTATCAGGTCCAGCACGCGGGCGCGCAGCGCGTCCAGGCGGTGACCGCTAACGTGAGCGGCCGCGATGTGGCCTCCTTCGTCGAAGCGGCCAAGCGCAAGCTCGCCAAGGAGGTGAGCCTGCCGGCCGGAATCTACGTCGCTTTCGAGGGAGCCGCCGAGACGCAGGCACGGGCGCGGACCGACCTGCTGGCCTCTTCGGCGCTCGCCGGCCTCGGCATCGTGCTGCTGCTCGCGGTCGTCACCGGGTCCGTTCGCAACCTGATCCTGGTGCTCGTCAACCTGCCCTTCGCGTTCGTCGGCGGGGTGCTCGCGGTGGCCGCCACCGGCGCGGTGATCTCGCTCGGCTCCATCGTCGGCTTCGTCACCCTGTTCGGAATCTCGTTGCGCAACGCGATCATGCTGATCGCCCATTACGAGCACATGGTCGCCCGCGAGGGCCGCCCCTGGGACGCGGCGACCGCGTCTGAGGGGGCGGGTGACCGGCTCGTGCCGATCCTGATGACCTCGCTCGTCACCGGGCTCGGCCTGTTGCCGCTGGCCCTCGGGGCGGGCGAGCCCGGCCGCGAGATCGAGGGGCCGATGGCGATCGTGATCCTGGGAGGGCTCGTCACCTCGACGGTTCTGAACCTCGCGATCCTGCCGGCGCTCGCGTTGCGCTACGGGCGGTTCCTGGCGGAACCCTACCCTTCGAGCGGCTCGTCCCCCAACATCTCGATGCCGAACCCCGACAGGCCGACATAGGCCCGCGACGAGGTCGAGAGGTTGCGGAACGAGACCACGCCGAGGTCGCGCAGGATCTGGGCGCCGAGGCCCACCTCGCGCCACTGGCGTACGCGCTGCGCCTCGGTGCCCTCGTCGACGACGCGGTTGAGCGGCACCCCGGCGGTGCCGTCGCGCAGATACACGAGGATGCCGCGGCCTTCCCGCGCGAAGCGGCGCATCACCGTCTCGATCTGGCGGCCGCCCTCGATCACGTCCGCGACGACGTCGGAGCGGTGCAACCGCACCAACACGTCGCGGCCGTCACCGATGTCGCCGTGGACGAAGGCGAATTGCTGGATCGCCTCGAACGGCGTGGTGTAGGCGTAGCCCGTCATCGGACCGGACTCGGTCTGGACGGGGAAGTGCCCGACCCGCTCGACCAGTTTGTCGCGCGCCTGCCGGTAGGCGATCAGGTCGGCCACCGACACGCGGGCGAGGCTGTGGGTCTCGGCGAAGGCCGTGATCTGCGGCCCCTTCATCACCGTGCCGTCGTCGTTGGCGAGTTCGCAGATCACCCCGACCGGCGGCAGGTTCGCGAGCTTGCACAGGTCGACCGCGGCCTCCGTATGACCGGAGCGCATCAGCACGCCGCCATCCCGGGCGATCAGCGGGAAGACGTGGCCCGGGCGGACGAAGTCGTCGGCGCCCATGTTGCCGTTGGCCAGAGCCCGCACGGTGTTGCAGCGCTGCTCGGCCGAGATGCCGGTGGTGAGCCCGTGCTTCACGTCGACCGTGACCGTGAAGGCGGTGCCGAGCGGCGCGTCGTTGGCGGCGACCATCGGCGCGAGGCCGAGGCGTCGCGCCTCCGCCGCCGTCACCGGCGCGCAGACGATGCCGCAGGTGTTGCGGACGATGAACGCCATCTTCTCGGGCGTGCAATGGACCGCGGCAACGACGAGGTCGCCCTCGTTCTCACGGTCGTCGTCGTCGGTAACGACGACGATCTCGCCGCGGGCGAAGGCTTCGATGGCGGAGGTGACGGAGCTATGGGGCACGGTTCGGTACTCGAATGGGCGTTTTCGTCCGGTGGCGGTCCAGCGTCAGGCGCCGACCTGCCCCCGATGGCGCAGATGGTGATCGGCCAGCACGCATGCCATCATCGCCTCGGCGACCGGCACCGCGCGGATGCCGACGCAGGGGTCGTGGCGGCCCTTGGTGATCAGGTCCACGTCGCGGTTGTCCTTCGTGACGGTGCGCCGTGGCGTGAGGATCGACGAGGTCGGTTTCACGGCAAACCGCACCACGATCGGCTGCCCGGTCGAGATTCCCCCGAGCACCCCCCCGGCATGGTTGGCGAGGAAGGTCGGCCGCCCGTCGTTGCTGGCACGCATCTCGTCGGCGTTGTCCTCGCCGCGAAGCGCGGCCGAGGCGAAGCCGTCGCCGATCTCGACGCCCTTGACCGCGTTGATCGACATCATCGCGGCGGCCAGCTCCGCGTCGAGCTTGCCGTAGATCGGCGCGCCGAGGCCGGGCGCCACGCCCTCGGCCACCACCTCGATCACCGCGCCGATCGACGAGCCGTCCTTGCGGATCTCGTCGAGATACGCCGCGTAGAACTTCGCCATCTCGGCGTCGGGGCAGAAGAACGGGTTGGCGGAGACCGCGTCCCAGTCCCACCGCGTGCGGTCGATCGCGTGCGGACCCATCTGGACGAGTGCGGCGCGGATCGTCACGCCGGGGATCACCTTGCGCGCGATCGCGCCGGCCGCGACCCGCGCCGCCGTCTCCCGTGCCGACGAGCGCCCGCCGCCGCGATAGTCGCGTATCCCGTACTTGGCGTCGTAGGCGTAGTCGGCATGGCCCGGACGATAGCTGTCGCGGATCTCGGAATAGTCCTTCGAGCGCTGGTCGGTGTTCTCGATCGTCAGCGCGATCGGCGTGCCGGTGGTGAGCTGGCGCCCACCGGTCCGGTCGTCGGCGAACACGCCGGACAGGATCCTCACCTGGTCGGGCTCGCGCCGCT
>CAZZZJ010000296.1:0-4842 GCA_964658355.1 Beijerinckiaceae bacterium | reverse complement strand
GATCGAGACGCCCGCGGGCGAGCGCATCCCGATCCGGGCGCGCACCCTCGTCGGGTTGATCCCGATCTGTGCGGTGGCGGTGCTGGGCGAGGTCGACCTCGTGCAGCTTCCCGGACTTCAGAAACGGCTGCGCTTCTTCCTCGAGAACCGGCCGGACCTCGCCGCTCTGGTCTCGCGCTGGCAGGAGCCGGGCGAAGGCGGTACGGCGCTGCTGTCGCTGCTGCGCGGACATCGCCTCAAGGCCCTGCTGCGGCGGATGCTCGACGCGGACGAGTTCCTGTCGCCGCACGGCATCCGCGGGGTCTCCAAGGTCTACGCGCGCGAGCCGTTCCATTTCGCCTGGGACGGGGCCGACCTGACCCTCCCCTACGAGCCGGCCGAGTCGCGGACCCGGCTGTTCGGCGGCAACTCGAACTGGCGCGGACCGGTCTGGCTACCGATCAACTACCTGCTGATCGACGGCCTTCGGCGGTTCCACCGCTATTACGGACCGGACTTCCGCGTCGAGGCCCCGACCGGCTCGGGCACCTTCCTGTCGCTGCAGGAGATCGCCGACGACCTGTCGGACCGCATGATCGCGCTCTCCACCCGTGGGCCGGACGGCAAGCGCCCCTTCCAGGCCACGAGCCGGCTGGAGCAGGAGGATCCGCATTTCCGCGACCACGTGCTCTGCTACGAGTACTATCACGGCGACACGGGCCGCGGCCTCGGCGCGTCGCACCAGACCGGCTGGTCGGGTCTCGTCGCGCTGCTGATCCAGCAATGCGCCCTGGGGCCGATCCACGCCCTCGAACCGGCGGATGCGCCGTGACTATTGGGTCAGGCGCAAGGTGCCGATGCTCGCCGCGATCTGGTTGAAGGCCGTGATCAGACTGGAGGAATCGTTGGCGACGAAGGCCTGCGAGCTGTTGGTCGCGCAATTGTTCAGGAGGCTGAGCCCGGCGCTGTCGATCGGGTCCGACGGGATGCTGAACCCGATCGTGTAGACCGAGATTCCGGTGCTCTTGGCATTGCTGCAGGCAAGCGCCGTCAACGCGTCGAGGGCGGCCCGTGCGTTGGTGGTGTTCGAGACGTTCTGGTTGCCAGGCGGCAGACGCGGATTCGGGGTCGAGCCGTCGGCGTTCTGGAAGTAGCCGGCCGCGAAGTACATCGATTGGTTGTAGGGGGAATAGCCGTTCGTCGCCCAGCTGTTCGTCCCGTCGGTCATCAGGATGATGATCTTGTTCACGGTGCTCGACCCGTAGGCCGCCCCGTCGCCGAAGACGCTGTTCGGCGAGAGCGTACGCCAGCCCCACATCAGGCCTTCGTGGATGTTGGTGGATCCCAGCGGTGCCATCGCGTTGATCAGCGACTTCAGCGTCGTCGTGTTGCTGGTCAGCCGTTGCAGGGGCTGCGTGGTGCAACCGAAGTTCGGACCGTTCGGAATGCCCGTATAGGCGTTCTGCGAGGTCGGCGACGCGTCGCGGGCGTTGACATACTTGCACGCCCGGCCCTCCGCGGCGGCGAACGACGTGCTCGACTGCGATTGGATCCCGCAACCGGAAGTGTTGGTGTAATCGTCGATGTAACTGTTGAAGCTAAAGGCAGAGTTGGAATTGTAGCCTGAAAAGGTGGTGCTCCCGTCCCCAGGCTCGTCGGGGGCGAACATCGGCACGTAGTATGAGCTGGGGTTCGAGCTCGTCGGCGCGCCGTCCTGGACGTTCAGCGGATACGGCAAGGTCTCCAGGCACCCGGCCCAGCCCCAGCCGGAATAGGCGCTCTGCAGCGCCGTGAAGATGTTGAAGCGGTTCGTGAATCCGGCCGACGCCGGGGCGGTCACGTTGGTCCAATGGTAGGCCGACTTGCCGTTCTGATCGATCCAGGTGGCGTAGCGGTAGGCCGTCGGATCGACCGCCACCGCGGCCGCGAACGGCACGATCGAGATCTTGGTCCCGCTCGCGAACGCGGCGTTGGTGTAGACGTAGTTGATGAAGTTCGTCGCCGCCGTCTGCACCGCCTGAAGCTTGCTCTGTCCTCCGCTCGACTCTGCCATCGAGCCGGTGTTGTCGAGGACGAGGGCGATCTCGAAGGTTTTGGGGATCGGCGTGGCGCAGCGCGCGGAACCGGCCGGGCGCGACGCCGCGACCCCGGTGACCCGGCTGAAAGAGACCGGCGAGACGATGTGTGTGGTAAGCGTGATCTGGCGCGGGTTGGACGTGATGGTCAGCGCGTCGACGGTCAGGCCGGTCGCGCCCATGTAGCCCGTCATCATGGTCTGGGCCTGCGCCTGGAGCGCCGAGGTCGTCGTCGTCATCGGCGTCTGGCAGAGGGCAAGTGCGGTGGCGTCGGTCGCGGCCTGAAGCTTTGTTTCGAGACGGGTCGCGTAGCCGTAATCGATCGCTGCGCCGGTGAACGCCATCAGCGGCAGAGCGAGCAGCCCGAACAGGATCGCGACGTTGCCGCCGCGCTGTCGGAGGAGTCGGCTGGCATGCCGCCGCATCGACGTCGTCCCTTTCGTTAAAGCGGAAGTGTCGTTCACGGGCACGCCGAGCCCCCGGGCATCCAGACCTCGGTATAGGTGGATTTGGCCGGCTGACCGCCGCGTGCCGGCCAGGGCATGCTGGACGTGAGCGTGATCGAGCCGTTGGCACCCTTGATCAGCTTGACCAGCGCGGTGCCGAGCATCGGCGTGTAGGGCATGCTCACCTCGGTCAGAACGTAGCGGACGCCTGTCGTGCGGAAGCCGACCGGCACGGTCAGATCGGATGCGGCGCCCGTGGCACGCGGCGAGGCGTTGGCGTTTGCGGTGCTGGAACAGACGCGCGGCACGAGATTGAGGTTTGTCAGATCGACGGCCATCGCGCTGACCACGATCTTCACCGTGCCGGCATTGAAGGGCTTCAGCACCAGGGTCGATGCGGCGAGGATATCGCCCATGAGCGCCGCGCCGATCGGATTCTGCGTGTCGCCCTGCGCCGTCAGGTCCGACACCGTACGAGCCAGGAGCGTGACCTTCCGCCAGTTGTCGACGGCATGCGAATACTCCGCCATCCCGGCCCAGATCGTGAGCAGCACCGGCAGGACGAGAGCGAACTCGATCGCCGAAACGCCCTTCTGCGAGCGCGCGAACCGGGCGCCGGCGCGCCGGACTCCGCAGGCGAGCCGAGATTTCGATAAGTCGGAGCTGAGGAGATGTGACATCGATGCTCTCAGCATCCGCTCGAGGCACCGGTTTGGTACGGCTCCGTCCGGAACACCGCCGTCGATTGCAGGAGGTGGGAGCCGTCCTGGAATGTTCGCTGCGTGAGGTTCAGGAGGCTGAAAAACACCGGCACCTTCACCGCCGCGGTGACGACGACGATCGCTCCAGGTTTGGCGCAGGTATAGTTGGTGCCGAAGCTGCTGTTCCAGGTCTTCGACGTGGCATCCATCGGCGTCGCGCTCGACCCCGTCGCGAAGGAGCTTGCAAGCGACACGTCGAGCTTCACGCTTGAGCAATCGAACAGTGTGATCTGCTTGCTCGTGCCGGTGCCGCACATGGTGTCGTTCAGCTTCTGCAGCAGGATTGCCGCGCTGGTGGTGCCGCTGTTGGCGATCTGGAACTGCCCGGTGAACAGGCTCCGCACCGCGTTCTGCAACGCGCGATCGAAGTTCTGACCGGCCCATGTGACGAACGCGACCTGGACGATCGCGCCGACCAGCGCGAGGAAGGGCAGCGAGACGAGGGCGAACTCGACCGCCGCGGCGCCCTCGACAGCAGACGGGAACGCGCGAGCAGGTCGCATCGACGGCCAGCAGCTGAGGCACGACAATCGTGGAAACATGGCACCGGCGGCGACCGAAAGACATCGCCCAGACGCTATCCACCAACCTCTGAATGAAAATTGAAGATGAAAAACCACCCGTAGATTACAAGTTCTGAGATCGTTCGTCGGCCTTGCACAACCATCGGTCGAAACAGGACCCGATCGCCGAGGACAAGATTGATATCGCGTGGAAAAAGACTTCGGCGAATTGCCGAAACGGTGTCGGCGATGCGAAATCGACTGCCTGATCGACTCGACCACATGGCGAAGCAGGGTTTTTTTCTCCGAGCCTCCATGCGAAAAGGCCCCGGAACCGGTTTCCGAGGCCTTCACGTTTTGCTGATCGACGCGACCGCTGTCGTCTGTCGGCGGCCGTCGGATCTGCGGCTAAATCGGTTCCCAATCACGCCGCGACGGCGAACGATCCCTGGGCTTTCGTCCCGGAGTGTGCACTCAAGCCAAACCAGCGCCCCGTTACGGCAAGGAGCCGCCTAGAACGGGATGTCGTCGTCGAGGTCGTAGTTGCCACGAGAGCCGCCGCCACTCGGCGCAGCCGGAGGCTGACGGCGCTCACCGCCCTGCGAGCGGCCGCCGCCGTACTCGCCGCCGCCGCCACCGCCGCGGCTGACCTGCCCGCCGCCCTCGTCCTCGGCACCCATCTCGCCGCCGCCGCCGCCGCGCCCGTCGAGAATCGTCATCTCACCACGGAAGCGCTGAAGCACCACCTCGGTGGTGTACTTTTCGACGCCGGAATTGTCGGTCCACTTCCGGGTCTGGAGCTGGCCCTCGATGTACACCTTCGAACCCTTGCGCAGATACTGCTCGGCCACCCGGGCCAGGTTCTCATTGTAGATCACCACCGAGTGCCATTCGGTCTTCTCCTTGCGCTCCCCGGATGCCTTGTCCTTCCACGATTCCGAGGTCGCGAGGCGCAAGTTCACAACCGGATCGCCGGAGCCGAGGCGGCGTGTCTCGGGATCGCGCCCCAGATTGCCCACCAGGATCACCTTGTTGACGCTGCCCGCCATCGCTCTCTCCTTCGCCGTCGGATCTCACA
>CAZZZJ010000295.1:0-4849 GCA_964658355.1 Beijerinckiaceae bacterium | reverse complement strand
GCCGTCAACGGTTCGTCGTGGGCGCCGTCGGCGGCCTTGGTGGTCGGCGTGATGATCGCCTGCGGCAGCCGCGCGTTGGGCCGCATCCCGTCGGCCAGGCGGTGGCCGTACATGTCGCGCACGCCCGCCTTGTACTGGGTGAGGATCGAGGTCGCGGTGCTGCCGGCGAGATAGCCGCGCACCACGATCTCCACCGGCAGGATGTCGAGGCGCCGTCCGACGAGCACGTTCGGGTCGGGATAGGCCAGCACGTGGTTCGGGCAGAGGTCGGCGGTCGCCTCGAACCAGTAGCGCGCGGTCTGCGTCAGCACCTGTCCCTTGAACGGGATCGCGGCGAGCGACCGGTCGAAGGCGCTGATCCGGTCGCTGCTGATCAGGATGCGGCGCCCGTCCGGGAGGTCGTAGTTGTCGCGCACCTTGCCGCGATAATGGTTCGGCCATTCCGGAAGCGTCGCGTCCTCGAGGACCTGGTGGGCGTAGGGGGCGAGGGAAGCCTTGTCCAAACCGGGATGCTCCATCGGGCTGTGCGGACGCGCGGATGACCCGACGCGGTGTGGACCAGCGCGCACGGCGTGACCAGCCCCCGCCGCCCTCGGCCGGCTCGGCCCTTGCCAGGACCCGGCTCGCTCGTGTTGCAAATCCAGCGCTTGGTACCGGCTGTTTGCGACCCGATTGCTCCGCCGCAGGCAATTGCCATCGGGCCCGCAAGCGGACGTCCGGTGGGCTCAGGTGTTCGATCCTGCGGTTCGAGCATCAGCTCGCGAGGATTGCGTCGTCGGTGTGCGATCCGAAAAGCGCCCCGAAGACGGTGCGGTCGCGGCGCGACCGGACGACGACGGGAGATGCTCGAAGCGGCCTCACGGGTGCGCGTTCCACCGTGCTCCCGGCCGGGCAAGAGGCAACCGGAACGGGTTCGGCGACTTGATAGGCCGGGCGCGATGACGCTCACTAGGAGCGACGCCATCCATGCCCGGAACCGAGATCCGCCTTGCCCTCGACGCGATCCCGATGGGGGGCATGAAGGAGGGTTCGGCCGGGGACGAGAAGGTGCTGTTCGTGCGCGACGCCTCCGGCGTGCGGGCGTTCCAGGCCAAGTGCCCGCATCTCGGGGCGCCGCTCGCCAAGGGCGAGATCTGCGGCGGACGCCTCTACTGCCCCTGGCACAAGGCCGCGTTCGCGTTGGCCGACGGAAGCCTCGAGGAGCCGCCGGCCCTCGATTCCCTGACGCGCTACCCTGTCCGTATCGAGGGATCCGAAGCCGTCGCGACCCTCACGCCGGAGCCGGCGCCGACGAAGTCGGCGGTCGCGACCGCGGGGCGCGTGCTCATCGTCGGCTCGGGTGCCGCAGCCGTCGCCTGCGTGAAGACCCTGCGCCGCGAAGGCTATGACGGGTCGATCACCATGGTCGGCCGCGAAGCGCACCCGCCCTACGATCGGACCAAGCTCTCCAAGCAGTTCCTCGCCAAGCCGACCCCGCCGGAAAAGGTGCTGATCGAGCCCGACTTCGACGACATCAACAAGGTCGAGCGGGTCACCGGGGAGGTCGTCAGGGTCGATCCCTCCCGACGCGACATCACCATGAAAGACGGCCGGACCTTCGAGGCCGACGCGATCCTCGTCGCCACCGGAAGTCGGGCGGTGCTGCCGGACTTTCCCGGCAAGGATCTCGATGGGGTCTTCACCCTGCGCAGCCTCGACGACGCGATCCGCATCAGCGAGGCGGCGGGCGGGGGCGGGTCGGTCGTCGTGGTGGGCGCCGGCTTCATCGGATTGGAGGCCGCTGCGTTCCTCAACAAGCGCGGGCTGTCCGTCACCGTGCTGGCGCGCGAGGCGGTGCCCTTCGCCAAGCGCTTCGGCGAGGCGGTGGGCGCGGCGCTGAAGCAGTACCATGCCGACAACGGCGTCACGTTCGAGACCGGGTCCGTCGCCAGGATCGCCGGCGTCGGCCGCGTCGAAGCTGTCGAGACGAAGGACGGACGGCGCCTCCCGGCCGACATCGTTCTCGTCGGCGCAGGTGCAGATCCGGAAAGCAGCCTGATCGCGGACGTCGAGCCCGGCGAGGGCGGCGGTCTCAAGGTCGGCGGGGACCTCAAGCTTGCGGACGGCGTCTGGATCGCAGGCGATATCGCCGCCTTCCCGGAGAGGGCGAGCGGCGAGACCGCACGGATCGAGCATTGGCGTCTCGCGCAGCAGCACGGCACGCACGTGGCCCATGCCATCCTCGGCCGAAGCGGCGTGTTCGCGGGCGCTCCGTTCTTCTGGAGCAAC
The DNA here is from genome assembly GCA_964658355.1 of Beijerinckiaceae bacterium. Lineage (GTDB taxonomy): Bacteria > Pseudomonadota > Alphaproteobacteria > Rhizobiales > Beijerinckiaceae > Methylobacterium. The sequence continues at coordinate 2,581 of CAZZZJ010000295.1, read as the reverse complement.
CAGGGCGACAAGCGGCTCGATTACGGTGGATATGCCAAAGGGTTCGACCGGATCATCATGCAGGGCGACCCCGCCGGCCTCGACTTCATCGCCTATTACGTGACGGGCGACAGGGTGACGGCCGCCTGCAGCATCGGCCGCAACGGTGCCTTTACCGCCTTCCTGCATCTGCTCGGCCTCGGGCGCCTTCCCTCGGCGGCCGAGATCGAGGCCGGGGCGGACCTGACCACTCTTGCGCGAGAGGCCGCCTAGGGGGTTGTCCGGCGATCGATCGAGAACCGCGGCACGGCCAAGTCGCCGGGTCGGAGATCAGCTCTCTGGGTCGGCGTGGCGGCGCCTCTCCGCCCTTCGAGCCGCGCAGACCGCCGCGACCCCAGGGCATCGGCGGCCGGATGCCCTCTGGCGTTCTCGACCGATCGAAATAGGCGATGAACCGACTTGCGTCCTATTCCGCGCGAACGTCCGGCGTCTCGGGTCTGCTCTCGAGAAGCGGACCGGCAGAAAACGACCGACCGCGAACGCACGCGGCCGGTGCCAGTCGTTGGATTCCTACGACGCGAACCCGACTTGCGCGACGCCCTCGCAGGTGAGACCGGTCGGTAATATCCGCGTCGTCGGCGGTGAGGTTCCGACGCGGCGCCGTTGAACGGAGATCCTTCCGCCCGTGTCGCACACCCATCGGCCGCCCCGCATCTTTGAGACCGTGGAGGGACGACGCCTCGCGGGGACCCGTGACGACCCGGCATGGCGGCTCTGGGGGCCGTACCTCAGCGACCGGCAATGGGGCACGGTGCGGGAGGATTACAGCGCCGACGGCGAGGCCTGGGATTACCTGCCCCACGACCACGCCCGCTCGCGCGCCTACCGCTGGGGCGAGGACGGCATCGGCGGTTTCGCCGACAAGGATCTGAATTGGTGCCTGTCGCTCGCCCTCTGGAACGGCCGCGACCCGATCCTCAAGGAACGTCTGTTCGGCCTGACCAATGCTGAGGGCAACCACGGCGAGGACGTCAAGGAACTGTACTACTACCTCGACGGCGTGCCGACGCATGCCTACATGCGGATGCTGTACAAGTATCCGCATGCGGCGTTTCCCTACGCGCGCCTGACGGAGGAAAACGCACGCCGCGGCCTCGACGACCGCGAGTTCGAGCTGGTGGATACCGGCTTGTTCGACGAGGGCCGCTACTGCGACGTCACGATCGAGTACGCCAAGGCCGGCCCCGGCGACGTGCTGATGCGGGTCACCGCGGTCAACCGCGGCCCGGACGCCGCGACGCTGACGCTGCTGCCGCAGCTGTTCGCGCGCAACACGTGGTCGTGGGCGAACGGCCCGCGTCCCGATCTCCGGCTGGCCGCCGACGGCACCGTGCTCGCCGTCCACCACGCCATGCCGACGATGCGCCTCCACGCCGACGGCGCGCCGGAATGGCTGTTCTGCGAGAACGAGACGAACGCCAACCGCCTGTTCGGCGCGGCCAGGACCGGCTACCCGAAGGACGGGATCGGACGCCACGTCGTCGATGGCGAGGCGGACGCGGTCAATCCCGACCGGTCCGGGACCAAATGCGCCGGCGTCCATCGCCTGACCATCCCGCCGGGGGGCGAGCAGAGCGTGCGGCTGCGCTTCCGCGGCGCGGATGACGGCACCGGCGCCTTCGCCGATTTCGACGCGGTGTTCGCGGCCCGGATCACCGAGGCCGACGAATTCTATGCCGCGCTGCAAGCCGACATCGCGGATGCCGACCGCCGCGCGGTCCAGCGCCAGGCGCTGGCCGGGATGCTGTGGTCGAAGCAGCTCTACCATTACGACGTCCGCGAATGGCTCGACGGCGATCCCGCTCAGCCCGCACCGCCCGCGGCGCGCAAGGCCGGGCGCAACGCCGATTGGCGCCATGTCCGGGCGCACGACATCGTCTCGATGCCCGACGCCTGGGAGTACCCGTGGTTCGCCTCCTGGGACCTGGCGCTCCAGAGCCTGGTCTTCGCGATGATCGATCCGGATTTCGCCAAGGGACAGCTCCTGCTGCTCCTCGACGAATCCTACGGCCACCCCAACGCCGAGGTGCCGGCCTACGAGTGGAATTTCTCCGACGCGAACCCGCCGCTCCACGCCTTCGCCGCGTGGCGCGTCTTCTCCCTCGACCAGGCGCTGACCGGGCGGCCGGACCACGACTTCCTGCTGCGCGTGTTCAACAAGCTGACCTTGAACTTCACCTGGTGGGTCAACCGCAAGGATGCTTCGGGGCGCAACCTGTTCCAGGGCGGTTTCCTCGGGCTCGACAATATCGGCCTGTTCGACCGCTCGAAGCCGATCGCCGGCGGCGCGCTGACGCAATCGGACGCCACCGCCTGGATGGCGATGAATGCGCTCGAACTCATGCGGATCGCCGTCGAGCTCGCCCTGAGCGATCGCGCCTACGAGGACATGGCCCAGAAGTTCTTCGAGCATTTCCTGCTGATCGCGGATGCCGCCGCGCGCAAGGGCGGCCTGTGGGACGAGGCAGACCAGTTCTTCTACGACGTGATCGAGACGCCCGCGGGCGAGCGCATCCCGATCCGGGCGCGCACCCTCGTCGGG
>CAZZZJ010000294.1:2463-4877 GCA_964658355.1 Beijerinckiaceae bacterium | reverse complement strand
CCGGCACGTGGATGATCCGCTTCACGAAGATGCCGGGCGTGTGGATGTCGTCGGCGTCGATCTCGCCGGGCTTCACCAGGTGCTCGACCTGCGCCACCGTCATCGTCGCGGCGGTCGCCATCATCGGGTTGAAGTTGCGCGCGGTCTTCCGGTAGCGGAGGTTGCCCTCGGTGTCGCCGGTATGGGCATGGACGATGGCGAGATCGGCAAACAATCCGCGCTCCATCACGAAGTGCTCGCCGTCGAATTCGCGCACCTCCTTGCCCTCGGCGACCTTGGTGCCGACGCCGGTCTTGGTGAAGAAGGCCGGGATGCCGGCCCCGCCCGCGCGGATCCGCTCGGCGAGCGTGCCCTGCGGATTGAACTCGATCTCGAGCTCGCCGCCGAGATACTGCCGGGCGAACTCCTTGTTCTCGCCGACATAGGACGAGATCATCTTGGCGACCTGGCGCGTGTCGAGCAGCTTGCCCAGGCCCACGCCGTCGATGCCGGCATTGTTCGAGACGATGGTCAGGCCCTTCACGCCCGATTCGCGCACCGCTTCGATCAGCTCGTCGGGGATGCCGCAGAGGCCGAAGCCGCCGCACATCACCATCATGTCGTTCCTGAGCAGCCCCGCGAGCGCCGACGTCGGATCCGCATAGACCTTCTTCATGGACACTGAACCCTTCCGGCCCGCGCGCGACCGCGCAGACATACGTTCCGCGAAATCTGTCCTCGATTCCGACGCGCCGGTAAAGGCGCCCTGCGCGGGGAATCGAAGCGACGAGCGCCCGCCGCGAAGCGTCGGGGACGACAAGGCGCCGCGGGCAGACAAAGCCGATCGGAAGGCTTAAGGGAATCATCCGAACGGTCCGATGCATGACGGCGGCGTGAGCCTGAAACATCCTGGGCCCGCTCGTCGTCCCCCGTCGCGTCCCTGCCGCCCCTCGGCCCGGCCGCGACGTGCCCGTCCGGAGTGCAATGTCGCCGCGCCGCCTTCTCCTCGCCGTCGGCTTCGCGTCGCTCGCCGCCCTCGGGGCCGGCGCGGCGACCTTGCCGTGGCCGGTCGGCACGCCGACCGCGGCGGCCTTCGTCAGCCGCGGCCTGCACGATTACGGTCTCTCGCTCACCGCCGAGGGGGCGACGACGATGACGCTGCTGCCCCTGCCGCGCCTGAGCTTCACCCGCACCCGGATCACGGCCGCCAAGGCCGGCGGCCCGGCGCTGATCGAGGGCGGCAGTCTCGATCTGGAATTGAACCCCCTGGCCCTGCTCTCGGGGCAGGCCGATCTCGGCGCCCTCGTCCTCGGCGGCGCCACGATCCACCTGCCGGAGCACGCCGGCGACCCCCTCTGGGCGGAGCCGATCCGCCACGTCGCCGCACGGTTGACCCAGGGCGGCTCGACGCATCCGCGCCGGATCACGCTGACCGGCGCGACGCTGGAATCGTCCGTCCCCGGACGCGGCTCTGACGCGGTCGACCTCACGGTCGCCTGGCCGTTCTGGAGCGCCAGCCTGGACGCGGCGGCGGCGCTGACCTGGCGCGGCGCGCGCACCAACGTCGCGCTCATCGGATTGCGCGCGGGCGACCTGTTGCGGGGCGCCGAGTCGCCCTTCACCCTCAACGCCACGTGGCCCCAGGGCAGCCTCAATGCCGACGGCACCGCCGCGGCCTCCGAGGAAGGCCTCGCATGGAAGGGGCAGGGGCGGATCGAGACGCGCTCGCTTCCCGAGACCCTCGCTTGGCTCGGCGGCGACGTGGCGTTGGCCCCCTTCATCCGGACGCTCGCGCTCGACGGGCGCTTCGAAACCGCGGGCAGCACGATGTCGTTCTCCAGCCTGCGCGCCACCCTCGGCGACGACGTGCTCGAAGGGGCCGGCTCGGTCAGCCTCGGCGGGGCCCGTACCTCGGTCCAGGCCACCCTCGCCGCCGACAGCCTGAATCTCGCGCCCTTGCTCGGCGGCCTGATCCAGGTGTTCGGCCCGGGTGCGGGAGAAGACCCCGCGTCGGCGGCCGCGCGGCCGATCGCCCTGGCGCCGCTGACCGGCGGCGACCTCGATCTGCGCCTCTCGGCCGCGGAGAGCCGGATCGGACCGGTGCTGCTGCAGGATCTCGCCGCGAGCGTGCTGGTGCGGCCGGGATCGGTCGAGGTCGCGCTCAATCGCGCCGGCCTCCAGGGCGCGACCTTCAAGGGACGGGTCGCGCTTTCGGCCGTCGGCGAGGACGGGGCGGAGACCGAAGTGAAGGCGCAAGGGACGTTCGACCGCCTCGATCTCGGAGCGCTCCTGCTCGATCTCGGGGAAGCGCGCTGGGTGCTCGGCGGCACGCAGGGTCAGTTCGCCCTGGAGAGCAGCGGCCGCGATGCCACGGCCCTCGCGGCGCACGTCGCCGGGCGGGCCGCGTTCACCATCGACGGCGGCGTGCTCTCCGG
>CAZZZJ010000294.1:0-2363 GCA_964658355.1 Beijerinckiaceae bacterium | reverse complement strand
CGGCGCACGTCGCCGGGCGGGCCGCGTTCACCATCGACGGCGGCGTGCTCTCCGGCATCGACCTCGCCGACGTGATGCACCGCAACGGGGCGATCGCTCCCGGGGCGCTGGCCCGCCGCAACGGACGCACGCCGTTCGAGCGGGCGGCCGTCGCGCTGAAATTCGCGGACGGCATCGGCGAGATCGGCGAGGGTACCCTCAAGGCCACGAACCTGACCGGCGTCCTGCGCGGGCAGATCTCGCTGCCGACGCGCAGCGTCCAGGCGCGGGCGGAACTCGGGCCGAAGGCGGCGGGAGAGGGAACCCGCCCGACCATGGCGTTCGAGATCGTCGGCCCATGGGATGCGGTGCGCGTGCGGACCGGCCAGAGGGGGACCGAACCGGATCGCCGCGACGACGGCCCGTCGTCCGAGCCCCTGCACGTGCCGACGTCGGTCGTGATACCGGGATCGGCGCGCGCCTACGCCCCCTGATCGGGACCGTCCGCCTCCGCCCGGGCCAACGCCCGCCAGCGCAGCACCAACGCCTCGAACGCCGCGAGATCGTCGGCACCGAGGCGTCCCAGCGTCCGTCCGACATAGGCCGCCTGCGCCGCGAGACCCCGCGCGGCGAGCTCGGCGCCGATGGTGGTGAGGTGGAGCGCGTGCGAGCGCCGGTCGCCGGGGATCGGGCGGCGCTCGACCAGCCCGGCCTCGACGAGGCGGTCGATCAACCCGGAGACGTTGCCCTTCGTCACGTAGAGGCGGGCTGCCAGGTCCTGCTGGGTCATCCCCTCGCGCTCGGTCAGCGTCGAGAGGACGTCGAATTGCGGGATCGACAGCCCGATCCCGCGCAACGTCCCGGCCATCGCCGCCGTCACGCGCCGGTTCAGGCGGATGAAGCGGAACCAGACGCGCAGCGGATCGACGGCGTCGTCGGCAGGGTCCGGATCGGGGAAGGGGCGAGAACGCGACATCACGGGACGAGGCTATAGCAGACCGGGCGATCCGGGCGAGTGGCGCGGCTACGCCCCGGCCGGTATAGCGTTCGCGACCCCTGAGCCAGACACGAGCCATGCGCCGCCTTCTCGTCGAGGAACCCGTCACCCGCGCCGGCCCCCTGGCTCGATGGACCGCGCTATTCGCGCTCGTCGTCACGGCGATCGCGATCGTGCTGGTCCGCGACCCCCGGGCGGAAGCGGGACCGGCGCTCGCGACGCTGGCTGCCGGGCTCGGCGTCGCGGTGCTGGCCGTGGCGCTCGCCGCGTTCGCCTGCATCCGCGTCTGGCGGGAAGGCGCCCGCGGCCTCGGCGCGGCGCTCGGCGGCCTCGTCCTCGCGATGCTGGTGCTCGCCTACCCGGCCTATGCGGCGTTGCGGGGCTTTCGCCTTCCGGCGCTCACCGACGTGACGACCGACATCGACAACCCGCCGGCCTTCTCGCGGTCGCGCGTCGCGTTCGCCGCACGGAACGGCCGCTATCCCGCCGATCCCGGCATCGCCGCCCGCGAACGGCAGCGCGCCGCCTACCCGCAGATCGCACCGCTGACCCTCGACATCGATGCCGACGAGGCGTTCGAGCTCGCGCGAAAGGCTGCGGTGAACCGGAAGTGGCAGATCGTCGAGGCGATCCGGCCCGGCGGACGGATCGGAAACGGTCGGATCGAGGCCGTCTCGCGCAGCCTCGTCCTCAACCTGCCCGACGACGTCACCATCCGCGTCCGGCCCCGTGCCGACGGCGCACGCATCGACGTCCGCTCCGCCTCGCGCCTGGGTGCACGCGATTTCGGCGTCAACGCCGACCGTATCCGGAGCTATCTCGACGAGGTCGCGAACCTCGCCCTCGCCGTGAAATAGCGACGCGCCCCATGTCGTGCCGCCGAGGCGGGACGTTGCGCGCCTCAGCCTGCCGCGGAGGGGGCCGGTCCGAACATCCCGTCGAGCCGCGGCGCGCCCTGCGTCGCCACGAGCCCGCGGGCGACCAGGTCCTCGAGATGGGCGAAGACCGACAAAGCCGCCGCGCCGCGCAGGCGCGGATCGAGGTTCTGGTAAGTCGCGGCGACGATGGCGGGGATCGTGGTGTCGCCGGCCGCGATCCGGGCGCGGATCGAGGCCTCGCGGTGGCGGCGATGGTGGGCCAGCCCGCGGACGAACCGCCGGGGATCGCGCACCGGCCCGCCATGGCCCGGCCAGTAGACGGTCTCGTCGCGGCCGCGGAGCCTGTCGAGCGAATCCATGTAGGCCCGCATCGAGCCGTCGGGCGGTGCGACGATGCTGGTCGACCACGCCATGACGTGATCGCCGGAGAACAGCGCCGCCTCCTCCGGCAGGGCGAAGGCGAGGTGGTTCATGGTGTGGCCGGGCGTCTCGACCGCGACGAGGGTCCA
>CAZZZJ010000293.1:2904-4878 GCA_964658355.1 Beijerinckiaceae bacterium | reverse complement strand
CCGCGATACGATCGGGCACCAATCAGGGAGACGCGCGATGGACGAGAAGATCGTCGAGGTTCAGGATTCATGGCGCGAGGGCGCCCATGTGGACGACGCCAAGTACCGCGAGATGTACGCCGCCTCCATCGCCGACCCCGACGCGTTCTGGGCCGAGCACGGCAAGCGCATCGACTGGATGACGCCGTTCTCCAAGGTCAAGGACGCGAGCTTCGAGCCGGGTAAGGTCGCGATCAAGTGGTTCGAGGACGGCAAGACCAACGTCGCCTACAACTGCATCGACAGGCACCTGGAGACCCGCGGCGACCAGACCGCGATCATCTGGGAAGGCGACGACCCGAACGAGTCCAAGCACATCACCTATCGCGAGCTGCACGCGCAGGTCTGCCGGATGGCCAACGTCCTGCGCAACCGCGGCGTCGAGAAGGGTGATCGCGTCACGATCTACCTGCCGATGATCCCGGAGGCCGCCTACGCGATGCTCGCCTGCGCGCGGCTCGGCGCCGTGCATTCCATCGTCTTCGGCGGCTTCTCGCCGGATTCGCTGGCCTCGCGCATCGAGGGCTGCACCTCGAAGATCGTCATCACCGCCGACGAGGGCCTGCGCGGCGGCCGCAAGGTGCCGCTCAAGGCCAACGTCGACGCGGCGATCGCGCGCCTCGGCAAGGATGCCGTCGACCATGTCGTGGTGGTGCGCCGCACCGGCGGCAGCGTCGCGATGGAGCCCGGCCGCGACGTCTACTATCATGAGGCCGCGGAGCAGGTGACCGATCAATGCCCCGCCGAGGGCATGGAAGCCGAGCACCCGCTCTTCATCCTCTACACCTCGGGCTCCACCGGCCAGCCGAAGGGCGTGGTCCACACCACCGGCGGCTACCTCGTCTACGCGTCGATGACGCACCAATACGTCTTCGATTACCGCGAGGGCGAGGTATACTGGTGCACCGCCGATGTCGGCTGGGTCACCGGTCACAGCTACATCGTCTATGGGCCGCTCGCCAACGGCGCGACCACGCTGATGTTCGAGGGCATTCCGACCTACCCGTCGAACTCCCGTTTCTGGGACGTGGTCGACAAGCACAAGGTCAACATCTTCTACACCGCGCCGACCGCGATCCGCTCGTTGATGGGCGGCGGCGAGGGCCCGGTGAAGAAGACCTCGCGAGCCTCGCTCCGCGTGCTCGGTTCTGTCGGCGAGCCGATCAACCCCGAGGCCTGGGACTGGTACTACAGGGTCGTCGGCGACTCGCGCTGCGCCATCGTCGACACGTGGTGGCAGACCGAGACCGGCGGCATCCTGATCACGCCGCTCCCCGGCGCGACGAAGCTAAAGCCCGGTTCGGCCACGCGGCCGTTCTTCGGCGTTCAGCCGGCGATGGTCGACGCCGAGGGCAAGGTGCTGGACGGACCCTGCGAGGGCAACCTCTGCATCACCGAATCCTGGCCCGGGCAGATGCGCACCGTCTACGGCGACCATGAGCGCTTCGAGCAGACCTACTTCTCGACCTATCCCGGCAAGTACTTCACCGGCGACGGCGCCCGCCGCGACGCGGACGGCTATTACTGGATCACCGGTCGGGTCGATGACGTGATCAACGTGTCGGGCCACCGCATGGGCACCGCCGAGGTCGAATCCTCGCTCGTGGCGCACGCCAAGGTCGCCGAAGCCGCGGTGGTCGGCTACCCGCACAACCTCAAGGGCCAGGGCATCTACGCCTACGTCACCCTCAACGAGGGCGAGGAGGGCGACGATGCCCTGCGCAAGGAACTGGTGACCTGGGTCCGTAAGGATATCGGGCCGATCGCCTCGCCGGACCTGATCCAGTTCGCGCCGGGCCTTCCCAAGACCCGCTCGGGCAAGATCATGCGCCGCATCCTGCGCAAGATCGCCGAGGACGATTTCTCCTCGCTCGGTGACACCTCGACGCTGGCCGAGCCGGCGGTCGTCGACGACCTGATCGAGAACCGGCAGAA
>CAZZZJ010000293.1:0-2804 GCA_964658355.1 Beijerinckiaceae bacterium | reverse complement strand
CGGATCGCGCGAAGCCCGATCTTCGCGCAGCTCGTCCAGGAGCGCACGCGCTTCGGCTGGATCCTCACCGGCCTGATATTGGTGGTCTATGTCGGCTTCATCGGCTTGATCGCGTTCGACAAGCAGCTGCTCGCCATGAAGGTCGGCGGCGGCACCGCCTCGCTCGGCCTGTTCCTGGGCGTCGGCGTGATCCTGTTCGCCTTCCTTCTCACCGGCCTCTACGTGGTGCGCGCCAACACGCGCTACGACGCGCTGGCCGCAGACCTCAAGCGGAGCCTCGGACAATGATCCGCTCGATCGCCCTCGTCGCGGCGCTTCTCGCCGCCGGCCCCGTCCTCGCTGCCGGCCCCGATCTCGGCGCGGTCACGCAGCAGCCGACGAACTGGCCGGCCATCGGCATGTTCCTGTTCTTCGTGCTGTTCACCCTCGGCATCACCTACAAGGCGGCCAAGGGCACCAAGTCGGCCTCCGACTTCTACGCCGCCGGCGGCGGCATCTCGGCCGGTACGAACTCGCTGGCGATCGCCGGCGACTACATGTCGGCCGCCTCGTTCCTCGGCATCTCGGGCCTCGTCTACACCTCGGGCTTCGACGGGTTGATCTACTCCACCGGCTTCCTCGTCGGCTGGCCGATCGTGCTGTTCCTGATCGCCGAACGCCTGCGCAACCTCGGCAAGTTCACCTTCGCCGACGTCGCCTCGTTCCGCCTCGACCAGACCGCGATCCGCATCATCTCGGCGACCGGCACCCTGGTCGTGGTGGCATTCTACCTGATCGCGCAGATGGTCGGCGCGGGTAAGCTGATCCAGCTCCTGTTCGGCCTCCCCTACCTCTACGCCGTGGTGATCGTCGGCGTGCTGATGATCGTCTACGTCGCCTTCGGCGGCATGAAGGCGACCACCTGGGTCCAGGTGATCAAGGCCTGCCTGCTGCTCGGCGGCGCGACCTTCATGGCCGGTGCGGTGCTGTTCAAGTACGGCTTCAACCCGGAGGCGCTGTTCGCCTCGGCGGTCGCGGTCCATCCGAAGGGCGACGCCATCATGGCGCCCGGCGGCTTGGTCGCGAACCCGGTCGAGGCGATCTCGCTCGGCATCGGCCTGATGTTCGGCACCGCCGGCCTTCCGCACATCCTGATGCGGTTCTTCACGGTCTCGGACGCCCAGGCGGCCCGCAAGTCGGTCTTCTACGCCACCGGCCTGATCGGCTACTTCTACATCCTCACCTTCATCATCGGCTTCGGCGGCATCGCCCTGCTGATGTCCGACCCGTCCTACTTCAAGCTCGGGCCGGCCGGCGCGTTCGACAAGCTGAAGGACATGCTGGGCGGGACCAACATGGTCGCGGTGAACCTCGCCAACGCCGTCGGCGGGCCGTACTTCCTCGGCTTCATCTCGGCGGTGGCCTTCGCGACCATCCTCGCGGTGGTGGCCGGGCTGACGCTGGCCGGCGCCTCGGCGGTGAGCCACGACCTCTACGCCCAGGTGATCGCCCGCGGGCGCACCACCGACGCGCGCGAGGTCAACCTGTCGAAGCTCTCGGCGGTGGTGATCGGCATCGTGGCGATCTATCTCGGCTACGTGTTCGAGAACCAGAACGTCGCCTTCATGGTCGGTCTCGCCTTCGCGGTGGCGGCGAGCTGCAACTTCCCGGTTCTCGCGATGTCGATCCTTTGGCGCGGCACCACGACCTGGGGAGCCCTGCTCGGCGGCCTCGTCGGGCTGGTCTCGGCGGTGACGATGGTGGTCCTGTCGAAGGCCGTGTGGGTGGCCACCCTCGGCCATCCCGCCGCGATCTTCCCCTACGACAATCCGGCACTGTTCTCGATGCCGCTCGCGTTCGCGACGATCTGGATCGTCTCGAGCCTCGACAAATCCCGGCGTGCCGACCGCGAGCGGGCGGCCTTCGCGGCGCAGTTCGTGCGCTCCGAGACGGGGATCGGGGCCTCGGGCGCCCACGCGCACTGACGTCGCGGCACCTCGGCACGTCGGAGGAAGGGGCGCGGCATCGGCCGCGCCCCGTCTTCGTCGACGTGCCGTTTCAAAGCTGTGATAAATTTCCGTTCTCTCACCGTCCGCACACTTTACCGTTTGGGCGACAACTAGGCCTGCGGTAACAATCGTGTGTTCGGCGCGTGCCGAATGTCCGGACGACCTGCGTACGTCGTCCCAAACCGGATCCCGATCGAGGGCCACCGGGACATGACGGAAACGGGAGGATCTTCGACATGGTTGCTGCGACCGCAATCCCGCGGCCGGAAGACGCTGCGAGGCCGATGACGTCGGCCGAGAAACGCGTGATCTTCGCCTCGTCCCTCGGCACCGTGTTCGAGTGGTACGACTTCTATCTCTACGGCTCGCTCGCCGCGATCATCGGGGCACAGTTCTTCTCCGCCTACCCGCCGGCCACGCGCGACATCTTCGCGCTGCTGGCCTTCGCCGCCGGCTTCATCGTCCGCCCGTTCGGCGCGCTGGTGTTCGGCCGCATCGGCGACCTGGTCGGCCGGAAATACACCTTCCTCGTCACCATCCTGATCATGGGCCTGTCGACCTTCATCGTCGGCATCCTGCCCAACGCCGAGACGATCGGCATCGCGGCGCCGATCATCCTGATCGTGCTGCGGCTCGCGCAGGGCCTCGCCCTCGGCGGCGAGTACGGCGGTGCCGCGACCTACGTCGCCGAGCACGCCCCGAACGGGCGGCGCGGCTTCTACACGAGCTGGATCCAGACCACCGCGACCCTCGGGCTGTTCCTGTCGCTGCTGGTGATCCTCGCGACCCGGTCGTTCACCGGCGAGGAGGCGTTCA
>CAZZZJ010000292.1:0-4894 GCA_964658355.1 Beijerinckiaceae bacterium | reverse complement strand
CCGACGCGATGCATCAGGGCAACCACCGCGACCACGAGGGCGCGAAGAAGCTGTTCGAGCTGGTCAAGGACGTCAAAGTGGCGATGATGACCACCGCCGACCCCGACGGCACGCTCAACAGCCGTCCGATGTGGAACAACGACATCGACGAGAATGGCGACATTTGGTTCTTCACCAAGCTGCATTCGCCCAAGACCGCCGCAATCAGCAAGGACGATCAGATCAATCTGTCCTATTCCGATCCGTCGAGCCAGACCTACGTCTCCATCGCCGGCAAGGCCGAGATCGTCAGTGATCAGGCCCTGGTCGACGCCAAGTGGACCGAGAGCCTGAAGACCTGGTTTCCGAACGGCAAGGACGACCCCGAGGTCGCGCTGATCCGCATCCACCCCGAGCAGGGCGAATACTGGGACAGCCCCAGGAGCAAGATGCTGCACCTGTTCGGATACGTGAAGGCGTCGCTGACCGGGGAAAGCCCGAAGACGGACACCGCGAAGGTTAATCTGGCCTGATCAGTCGGCTTGGTCCTTTGCAACGATAAGGCGGCGCGCCACAGACGGCGCGCCGCCTTTTTCATGCGGGTTCCGCCGTCTCCGTTGACTCCGGCCTTTCAGTGATGCCCCTCGGCTTCCCGTGAGGCCACGGCGCGAGGTTTTAGGACATGCTCGATCTCGCCCGGCGGGTCCACGACCACAATTTCGGCATCGACCCGATCGTGCGGTCGCTGCTCGACACCGATTTCTACAAGCTGCTGATGGCGCAGACGATCCTGCGGCGCCATCGCGACGTAGCGGTGACCTTCGGCATCAACAACCGCACCACGCGCATCCGCATCGCCGACGAGGTCGATGAAGGAGCCCTGCGCGAGCAGCTCGATCACGCCCGCTCCCTGCGGCTCTCCCGGGGCGAGGCGACGTGGCTGCGCGGCAACGCCTTCTACGGACGCCGTCGCATCCTGTCCGCAGACTTCATCGCCTGGTTCGAGGGTTTCCGGCTGCCCGAATACCAACTCGTGGCCCGCGACGGCCAGTACGAGCTCACCTTCCACGGCCCCTGGGTCGAGACCACGATGTGGGAGGTGCCGGCGCTCGCCATCCTCAACGAGCTGCGCTCGCGCGCCGTTCTGCGCAACCTCGGCAAGCTCGACCTCCAGGTTCTGTATGCGCGGGCGATGACGCGGGTGTGGGAGAAGATCGAGCGGCTGCGCAGGCTTCCGGACCTGTCGATCGCCGATTTCGGCACCCGCCGCCGGCACGGCTTCCTGTGGCAGGACTGGTGCGTACAGGCGATGGACGAGGGCCTGGGCTCGGCGCGGTTCCTCGGCACCTCGAATTGCCTGATCGCCCTGCGCCGCGAGGTCGAGGCGGTGGGGACCAACGCGCACGAATTGCCGATGGTCTACGCGGCCCTCGCCGAGGACGACCCGGCGCTCGCCCGCGCGCCCTACGACGTGCTGCGGGACTGGCAGGAGGATTACGAGGGCAACCTGCTCGTCGTGTTGCCGGACACCTACGGCACCACCGGCTTCCTGGCCGGCGCACCCGACTGGCTCACCGCCTGGACCGGCATCCGCATCGATTCGAAAGACCCCATCGAAGGCGGCGAGGAGGCGATCGCGTTCTGGACGTCGCGCGGCGCCGACCCGCGCGAAAAGCTGGCGATCTTCTCCGACGGGCTCGACATCGAGACGATCGAGCGGATCCATGCGCATTTCCACGGGCGCCTGCGCATCGGATACGGCTGGGGCACCCTGCTCACCAACGATTTTCGCGGACTGGTGGCCGACGAGCGGCTCGATCCGATCTCGATCGTCTGCAAGGTCACACACGCCGACGGGCGCCCGACGGTGAAAATCTCCGACAACCCGACCAAGGCGCAGGGGCCTGCAGCCGAGATCGAACGCTACAAGCGGGTGTTCGGGGTCGGGGAGCAGACGGTTTTGGAGGTGGTGGTGTAGGCCGGGCGGGCAAACCCGTCCTCGCCCGGCGCCTCTTCCAGGTTGCCGCCCCTGGCGTTCACGCCTGCGCCTTCACCGTCGGCGCGCCGACCATTCCCGCGCCGATCTTCCGCAGTGCCTCGATCGAGGGCTGGAAGAAATATTCCCCCCCGCTCGTCGTCACGAAGTGCTGCGCTTGGATCGTGCCGGTTTGGGCGTCGAGATGGAACGGGCCGCTCGGCGATTGCGCGATGATCGGATCCTGGCCCGGTGCAGGCCGCCCCTCCGGCTTGGGCGGAAAATCCGCGTTGTTGCACCAGTTCTGCTGCACGAACTCGAACTGTTTTGCGATGGACTTCTGGTAGCACAGGAACAGGAGGCCGCGTGCGTCGTCCGCTCCGCCCCCGACCGGATCGCCGACGGCGCCGCCAAAAGCGATGCCCCGTCGCAGCAGCCGATGCGTCTGCGTCTCGCTCTCGCTGTCGTCGCCATGCCCGGTATCCTCGTCGCGCGGATAGGCCTTGCGGATATGAGACGCCAGCGGAACGCGGACGCCGGCCGCGTCGTCCCCGAACTCGAAGTTGAGGTTCAGGCTGTCGTCGTCGGCCAGGATCGGCTGGGCGATGCCCGGATCGCTGGACGGCGGGGCCGCGGCGGGTGCGAGCGCCTGGAAGGCCCGCGCTTCGAGCGGGCACCCGCTCTCGTAGCGGCCCACGAGCTTGGCGCCGAACACGTCCGTGGACATCTTGGCCTGAGCCGCCCCCTCGGCGATCTGTACCTGAAACTTCGGCACGTCCTGGTCGAGACGCCGGAAGACGAGGTAGGAGCCGTTCCGGGTCCAGGCCGGACCCGACGTGCTGACCGGGCCGGGATCGGGATTGGGTCCGTCGAAGGCTGCTTTGGCCCTCGGGATCTGCGTCGGGTAGCCCAGAACGAACTCGCCCGGCCACAGAAGATCCTGACCGGGATGGCCCTGGTTCGGGTTGCCGACCGGGTCGTCCGGGAGGTTGACCCCGCGCAGCCCCGGTTGCGAGACGCCGTCCTTGAAGCCGAAATGCTCGTGGCCCTTCATGCTGCCGCTCAGGGCCCGGCCGCTGACCGTGCCGACGACGTCCACGCCGGCTAGGAAGGCTGGGCTCTTCAACGCCTCGATCCGATCGCTCAGGAGTTCGTCCGTATCGGCCGCGACGATCACGATGGCATGGATTTCCGTGCCGGGGGCGAACGGCGCCAACCAATGCGCGGGAGCGCTGGCCCCGACATCCCCGATCCGTGACGCGCGGGCCGCCATGCCCTGCTTGAAGTCGTCCGGAAATGCGTCCAGGTCGGTCGTCGGAACGCCCAGAGCCTTCAAGCCGGCATGCGTCAACGCGATGTTGTTCCAAGCCGTTGCCAGGAAATCCTCCGCCCGCAGCCCTTGCAAGCTCAGGTTCTTGAACTCGCCGTTGAACTTCAAAACCTGTTGGCTGGACGATTGGACCAAGCTGGCCTCCGAGTCCGGGCCCGACATCTCGGCGATCCACGCTCGGCCCGCGATAGTCGACTTGAATTTCAGAAATATGAAATCCTGCAAATCCTTGTTGAATCCGCCAATGATGTTACCTTGAATGTGCGAAAAATTCTCCGAGATCATAGGGATTATAGACATGGCCGCTGTCCCCACACGTGAGAATTGGTGAAAATATTCATATCTCGAATCAACAACATTGGTTTTAGGAGATTGTTTGGATTTGCGATGGAAGGCAATACCTGCAATGATTAATATTGTCGGTTTTTCGCAGATGCTGTCGTCATCATTTGATCGAGACCACCAAGCGGCAGCGGTGCCGATCGCGGCGGCAAGGGTTCGGCGATCCGAAGCCGTACTGAACCGCCGCGTCCCCGCGAAGGAAGACGATCGTCGGTGGATTGAGACAACCGCTGGTATCGGAGCAAGCCCGCGGCCTGACGCCTTGGGCCGCTGGGTGGTATTCTGTCGGCCAAGCGGGCGTCGAACGCCCGTTCCGGGGAGGATGCCATGACCATGAACCGTCGTTCGCTGATCGGCGCCGCGGGGCTCGCGCTGACATCGCCGGCTCTGGCCGCCGGGACGGCTGAGCCGGCCGCGCCGCCGAGACCCGCCGTCCTGGCGTCCCCTCCGCCGGCGACCGCGATCCTCGCGAAGTGGATCGTCGGCTCCTCCTACGATGTACTTCCCGAAACCGTACGCCGGGAGGCCACGCGGACCTTCCTGAACTGGGTCGGCGTCGCCATCGGCGGATCGCATCACGAGACCCTGGAGGTGGCGGTCTCCGCCCTCGCGCCGTTCTCGGGTCCGCCGCAGGCCGGCCTGTTCGGCCGCACCGAGCGCTTCGACATCATGAACGGTGCGTTCCTCAACGGCGTGTCGAGCCACATCTTCGACTACGACGATACCCACCTGAAGACCGTGATCCACCCGGCCGGCCCCGTCGCCTCGGCGATCCTCGCCTACGCCGAGATGCATCCGGTTTCCGGCCGCGACTTCCTCAACGCATTGGTGCTCGGGATCGAGACCGAGTGCCGGATCGGCAACGCGGTCTACCCGAACCACTACGATGTCGGCTGGCACATCACCGGCACCGCAGGCGTATTCGGCGCGGCTGCCGCCGCAGGCAAGCTGATGGGCCTGAGCGAGCAGCAGATGGTGTACGCTCTCGGGCTCGCGGCCTCGCAACCGGTGGGTCTGCGCGAATCCTTCGGTTCGATGAACAAGAGCTTCAACCCGGGTCGCGCCGCCGCCAACGGGCTGTTCGCCGCGATCCTTGCCGCGAAAGGCTTCACCTCGTCGGACGGGATGATCGAGGCCAAGCGCGGCTGGGCTAACACCGTCTCGACCAAGCAGGATTATCGCGAGATCACGGAGGGCCTCGGGACGCGGTACGAGAGCCTGCTCAACACCTACAAGCCGTTCGCCTGCGGCATCGTCATGCACCCGGC
>CAZZZJ010000291.1:0-4913 GCA_964658355.1 Beijerinckiaceae bacterium | reverse complement strand
CGTCTACGCAACGGCCTACGACTACGTGTTCCTGATCGGTGGCCGTCCCCGAATCTCCTGGCCGTCCTTCGTCGTGCCGAGCCTGTCCTTCGCCATGATGAGCGGCACGATCGCGATCCACCTCGCTTTGCTGATCCTGAATCGCCTGCCGCGGCTGAACCACCCGGCGTTCAACATCCCGGGCTTTCTTCGATCGACGGATGACCGCTTCTTCCTGACGGCTGAAGCTCGCGGCGGCCGCTTCGATGCCGAGCGCATCGTACGCAAGCTCGCGGCGCTGCCTGCGGATGCGGGCCGTCCGCTCGACATCCGACGGGTGCCGCGATGAGGCGGTTCCTTGTGCTGCTCGCCCTTGCGCCGCTCGCGGCTTGCGGCGAAGCCGACATGACCGCCCAGCCCCGCGCCAAGACGTGGGACCGGAACGCCTTCTTTCCTCAGGCGCTGACGATGCGGCATCCCGTTGCCGGCACCGTACCGCGGAACGACCCGGCCGAACCGGTGGTGCAACCGGCGACCATCTCCGCAAGCCTCCTGGCGCGGGGACAGGAGCGGTACGGGATCTTCTGCACGCCCTGCCACGGCGCATCCGGCGATGGACGCGGTATGATCGTTGCGCGGGGCTTCCCCTCGGCCGGTCTGCTCGTCTCGGAGCGCCTGCGCAAGGCATCGGCCGACGACCTCTATCAGGCGATCACGCAAGGGCATCGGGCGATGTACGGGATGGGCCAGATGATCCCCTCAGCGGACCGCTGGGCGATCGTCGCCTATGTCCGCGCGCTGCAGAGGAGCCAGGACGCCGACGTCGCAAGCCTGCCGCCCGAGGACCGCGCGAAGCTTGAGGCGTCGCGATGAGCGCAGTGCACGCTCCTGTCGCCGGTCGCCGTTCCATCGCCACCCTGCTCCTCGGCCTCGGTGCGCTGATCCTCGCCGTTCTGGTGGCAGGCTGGCGAGGAGCGGCCGCGTCCTACCTGGCAGCTTGGCTGGTGCTGCTGGCCTTACCGCTCGGCGCACTTCCGATCGCCATCGTGATGGAGCGTTTCGGCCTGCGCCGTCACGACCGCGGCGAGGGCGAGCTTTCCATGGCCTTGCGCCGCCTCGTCGGGCTGATGCCGGGCGCGGCATTCCTGGGATGTCCCGTTCTGCTCGCCATCGCACGGATCTATCCGTGGATCGACGCGGTGCCGGAGACGCCGCTTGGCGCCGTCTGGTTCACGCTGCCGCTCTTCATGCTCCGCGTCGTCGTCTATCTCGCAGTTTGGATCTGGCTCGCCGCGCGGTTCGCGATCCCGGCGGACGTCGCCGACGACGGAAGGACGATCTCCGGGGTCGCACTGCATGCGGTGGTCGGCACGCTGGCCGTCACCGACCTCGTCGGCTCGCTGGACCACCGGCTCGGATCGAGCCTCGAAGGTCTGCTCGTTCTGACGGCCTGGAGCGGTTTCGCGCTGGCTGCGGCGATCCTGCTGGCGCCGGAAGAACCGACCCCGATCGGGCGCGGGCGCGCGATTCCAGGCCAGGATCGATTGGTGCCGCTGGTGGTCCTGCTGAGCTTCTGGGCGTTTCTCCACTTCGTCCAGTTCCTGATCGTTTGGTCGGCGAACCTTCCGCAGGAGGTCCTGTGGTATCTCGCCCGAGGCGGCTGGCTCGGTCGCGCATTCGCCAGCCTCGGCGGAACAGTGGTCCTGCTCGGTGCGCTGGCGACGCTCAGACCTGGGCGGCCCACCACCCGTGTGCTGGCGGCTGTGGTCGTCGTGCTCCACGCCGTCGAAATGTTCTGGTTCGTGACGCCCGCCCTACGCGACCGTTTCGTCTTCCATTGGAGCGACGCGTTCGCCGCGATCGCCGTCGGATGCCTCGCCGTAGCGCTGTGCCCCCTCGCGCAACGCCTGATGCCGACCGTCTCTCCCCGACGCCGCCGGAGCGCCGCTACATGAGTTCGGACGGTACGCGACATCGCTTCGGCTTCGTATCGCCGATCCTCGCCGGCCTGGTCGCCCTGCGCAGTCAGGTCTCTCAATCCCGATCGTCGGAGACGGCAGCGGAAACTGCGCGTTCCGTCGGCCCGGGCTACGAAGTGTCCGACGTCCATGTCGGCAACACGGCCCGCGTGATGGCCGGGCTGATGGCCACCGCGCTCGTGGTGATCGCATCGATGATCTGGTTGAGAGCGACCGTCGCTGCGCATCAGCGGCAAGCGTTGCCGAGCCTGACCGCGCAACAAACCTCGCGGCTCGTTCCCCCGCCCCCCAACCTCCAGGCCGATCCCTATGCCGACCTCGATGCCCAGCGCACAGCCGAGATACGTCGGCTCGACGGCTACGCCTACATC
This sequence comes from Beijerinckiaceae bacterium, assembly GCA_964658355.1. GTDB lineage: Bacteria > Pseudomonadota > Alphaproteobacteria > Rhizobiales > Beijerinckiaceae > Methylobacterium. Next base: position 2,584 of record CAZZZJ010000291.1, on the reverse strand, counting down.
GATGCCGCGCGGCAGCGCGCGCGCATCCCGCTCGATCGTGCGATGGCGCTGACCGTCGGCCGAACACTGGACCCGTGATCCGATGACGCCGAAGCACGCCGCCCTCGAACTCTGGCCCGCGGCAGCCTCGGCGGTCGCGGTCGAGACTGATTACCTGATCCTCGCCTTTACGGTGCTCACCCTAGTGCTCACCGTGCCGGTGTTCCTGGCGATCACCTGGTTCGCGATCCGGTACCGCGACGGGCAGGAGGCGAACCGCGACACCAGTGGCATCCGCTCGAACCTCATCGAGATCAGCTGGATGCTAATCCCGTTCCTGCTCACGTTGATCTTCTTCGTCTGGGGTGCGCGGCTCTTCATCCTCTCTAAGAACCCGCCGCCGGACGCGATGGTGATCGAGGCGATCGGACGGCAATGGATGTGGAAATTCCAGCACCCAACCGGGCAATCCGAGATCAACGACCTGCATGTGCCGATGGGTCAGCCGGTCAAGCTGCGGATCATCAGTCAGGACGTCATACACGCCCTCTACCTGCCGGCGCTTCGGGTTCAAATGGCGGCCCTGCCAGACCGTTATACCGAGCTGTGGTTCAAGGCCGACAAGCCCGGAACCTTCCATCTTTACTGCTCGGAGTATTGCGGCACCGATCACTCGGTGATGGGGGGCAGCCTGACGATCCTCAGCCAGGCCGACTATCAGGAGTGGCTCACGCATTCCGGCGCGCAGCAATCGAAGGTTGCGGCCGGCAGAGCGATCTACAACGCTTACGGCTGCGGCACCTGCCACGACGACGGCTCGAGCGTGAAGGCGCCGAGTCTCACGGGCCTCTACGGCAGTGCCGTGAGGCTGGCGGACGGTCGCACGATCAAGGCCGATAACGATTATCTCCGCGAGAAGGTCCGCAACCCCAACGGCAACCGTCTCGCCGAAGGTTACAAGCAGATCATGCCGAGCTTTGCCGGCGTCATCCCGGAAGACGACCTCGGCCGCCTGATCGATTTCCTGAAATCCGGAATCAGCACCATGGGTGAGGTAGTGCCCGGAGAAGCCACGCGATGAGCGCATCGGGCACCGTCGACAGCGGGATCGCGAACCGCGAGCCGCACGCGCCTGAGGCGACGCTCGATCGCCCGGCGGACTATCTGCACGCTCAATCGACCCTGCGTTCGTGGTTCTTCAGCACTGACCACAAGCGCATCGCGATCCTCTATCTCACCGCGATCACCGTGTTCTTCATCATCGGTGCGGTGGCCGCAGGCGTCGTGCGGTTGGCCCTCGTCGTGCCCAACGGCGCGATCATGACCAACGACACCTATAACAAGGCCTTCACCATCCACGGTGTGGTGATGGTGTGGTTCTTTCTCATCCCGTCGATCCCGGCGACCTTCGGCAACTTCCTGATTCCGCTGATGATCGGAGCCAAGGATCTCGCCTTCCCCAAGCTCAACCTCACGAGCTGGTACGTCTTCATGACCGGCGCCCTGTTCACCATGGTCTCGGTGGTGCTCGGCGGGATCGATACCGGCTGGACCTTCTACGCGCCGCTCTCCACCGCGTTCTCCAACGGCTGGGTGTTGCCGGCATTGATCGGCGTGACCATCGTCGGCTTCTCGTCGATCCTGACCGGCCTGAACTTCGTCGTGACGATCCACACGATGCGCGCGCCCGGCATGACATGGTTCAAGCTGCCGATCTTCGTCTGGACGCACTACGCCACCAGCCTGATCTTCCTGCTTGCGACACCCGTCATCACCACGGCGCTGATCCTGCTGATCATGGAGCGCGGCTTCCATATCGGCGTGTTCGATCCGGCCTATGGCGGCGATCCGGTGCTGTTCCAGCACCTGTTTTGGTTCTACTCGCACCCGGCCGTGTACATCATGGTCCTGCCGGGCATGGGCGTAATCTCCGAGATCGTCCCGGCCTTCGCCCAGAAGAAGCTCTTCGGCTACCGCTTCGTCGCCTATGCCGCGATCGGCCTCGCCTCGGTGACCTTCTTCGTCTGGGGCCACCACATGTTCATCAACGGGCAGAGCGACCTCGCTTCGCTCGCCTTTTCGGCGCTGTCCTTCGCGGTCGCCGTGCCCTCTGCCGTTAAGGTCTACAACTGGACTGCGACGATCCATAAGGGGAAGCTGCGCCTCGACACGCCGATGCTCTACGCCATGGGCTATATCGGCCTGTTCGTGCTTGGCGGCCTCACGGGCCTGTACCTGGCGACCTTGGCGATCAACCAGCACATCCATGCGACTTACTTCGTGGTCGCCCATTTCCATTACATCATGGTCGGCGGCACCGTGCTCGCGTTCCTCGGCGGCTTGCATTTCTGGTGGCCGAAGTTCACCGGACGAATGTACAATGAGGCCTGGGGACGGATCTCGGCGCTGCTGATCTTCCTCGGCTTCAACGTGACGTTCTTCCCACAATTCATCCTTGGCTATCTCGGCATGCCGCGGCGCTACGCGACCTATCCCGCGGAGTTCCAGCTGCTGAACGTCCTCTCCTCCGCGGGCGCGACCATCCTCGCTGCGGGCTACATCTTCCCGATGCTCTACCTGATCTATTCCCTGTGGTTCGGCAGGA
>CAZZZJ010000290.1:0-4923 GCA_964658355.1 Beijerinckiaceae bacterium | reverse complement strand
TCGAAGCTCCGCGCCTACATCGCCCTCGCCGACAAGGCGCTGAACGCGATGACCAACGTCGCGACCACGCTCGGCTCGGCCAAGAGCCAGATCACCTCGCAGACGAACTTCGTGGATTCGCTGATCAAGGCGAACGAGCGCAGCATCGGCACGCTCGTGGACGCGGACATGGAGGAGGAATCGAGCCGCCTCAAGGCCCTTCAGGTCCAGCAGCAACTCGGCATGCAGTCGCTCACGATCTCCAACACCAACACCCAGCAGATCCTGAGCCTGTTCCGCTAAGCGGCGGGTGCCGAAGCGGGGATCGCTTCGGCACCCACGCGCTCCCCGCCTCGCGGCGGAGTCATTCCTCCCTGCAAGATGTCATCGGCCACGCTTCGACAGAGGCGTGGCCTTTTTGCATGGCACCATCCCCACACAAGGTTGATCGGCGAAGCTGAGCGCCATCCCATCGAACGGAAGCCGAGTTCTGCCGATGCCAGGCCGCGACCACGCCGTAAAACTGTGGAACAACATCATCGACCTCGGCCCACGGCGCCTGATCGCGCTCGGACTCGTCGGCCTCGTCGTGTTCCTCGCGGTCGGGCTCGGCGCATACTATCTCGGTCGCCCGATCCGCGAGACCGTCTACACGGGACTGAGCCGCGACGACATCGGCCGCATGGGCGTTACGCTCCGCGATGCCGGCATCCCCTTCGACGTCAGCGCCGACGGCGCGTCCCTGCTCGTCGGCTACGGCCAGACGGCGCAGGCCCGCATGCTGCTGGCCGAGAAGGGCCTGCCGCAGAACGCCAAGATCGGCTACGACCTCTTCAACGATCTGGGCTCCCTCGGCCTCACGTCTTTCATGCAGGAGGTCACGCGGGTCCGGGCGCTGGAAGGCGAGATCGCGCGCACCATCCAGACCCTCAAAGGGGTCAGGGCCGCCCGCGTGCACATCGTCATGCCGGATCCGGGCTCGTTCCGCCGCGAGCAGCAGCCGGCCTCGGCCTCCGTTGTGATCCGGACGGATCCTCCGAACGACGGCGGCCCGGCACAGGCCATCCGCCAGCTCGTCGCGGCCGCCCTGCTAGGCATGAAGGCGGACCGGGTGACCGTGCTGAACACGGACGGGACCGTGCTGCTGTCCGGCGACGACGCCACCAGCGCGCCGGCCGGCCGGATGGCCTCGCTGGAGCATCTCGTGAGCCGCGAGATTCAGGACAACATCCGGCGCACGCTCACCCCTTATCTCGGACCGAACAACTTCGAGGCCAGCGTCGTCGCGCGGCTGAACACCGACAAGGTTCAGGTCAACGAGACGATCTTCAATCCGGACCAGAAGGTCGAGCGCTCCGTCCGTGCCGTCAAGGAGACGGAAAGCTCGCAGAACCGTATGGCCCAGAAACCGACGACGGCCCAGCAGAACCTTCCGGATCAGCGCGTCAATGCGGACGGCAGCGACAATTCCAGCGCCGACAACCAGCGCCGGGAAGAGCTCACGAACTACGAAATCTCCTCGCGGATGACCCAGACCGTGAGGGACGGCTACGCGATCAGGAACCTGTCCATCGCCGTCCTGGTGAACAGCAGCCGTCTCCAGGCGCTCGCGGGCGGCGACGCGGTCAAGGATACAGCCAAGGACGCGATCAAGGCGGCGCCGATCGAGGCTCAGATCGCCGAGATCGAGCAGCTCGTGGCCTCCGCGGCGGGCATCGACCGGGTTCGCGGCGATCAGATCAAGGTGGCGGCGGTCGGCTTCGTCGGCGATGGGCAGCCCCTGGAGCCGGTGCCGGCGCTCAGCGCGACCGACATCCTCATGCGGCAGTCCGGAACCCTGATCAACGCGGCGACGATCCTGATCGTCGGCAGCCTTCTGATTTGGTTCGGCCTGCGCCCGGCCGTCAACGTCATCCTGGCCCAGCGGCCCGAGTCCGAGTTGGAAGCCGTGCTTCCCGCGCTCGACGCGAGCCCGATTCTCGAGGCCCTGCAAGCGCCTGCCGATGCACGGCCGAACGATCCCAACCTGATCGAGGACCTCACCAGCAGGATGGGCCGTTCGTCGCTCAAACGGCTGGAGCAGATGGTCGAGCACGATGAGGAGCAGGTCGCCAGGGTCATGAAGCAATGGCTCGTTCGGGACGAGGCGGCCTGATGGCCCTAACCGCACCGGCCTGGGCCGACTTCACGGCCCGACCGGCCCGTCCGTCCGCCTCCCTCGCGCCCTTCACGGCCAAGCTCCCCGGGGCGGGCAGGCCGGCGTCGCAGATCGCGCCGCCTCCGGATATCGAGGCGCTCGTGCGGGCGGCACGCGAGGATGGGCGCCGCGAGGGAGAGGCGTGCGCGGCGCAGGCGGCCGATCGGGCGCTGGCGGCGCAGGCAGAAGCGCATGCCGGGATCCTCGTCGCGGAGCGCCGCCGCTGGGCCGCGACCGAGGCCGCGGTTCTCGCCGCCGCCTTCGCGGAGCAGTTCCAGATCCTCGAGAGCCGGCTCGCTCGGAGCACCGCGCAGGCGCTGCTGCCGTTCCTCGCGGATGGTCTACGTCGCGAGGCGCTCCGCGAACTCCAGGAGATCGTGGCACCCCTGACGGAGGATGGCCGCTACGCAGCGGTCTCGATCAGCGGGCCGGAAGACTTGGTGAGCGCGCTCGCCATGCATCTCGGGCTGGAGGCGGCCACCCTCGTCACCCGCTTCGACGCCGGGCCGGACGTGCGCGTGCAGGTGGACGACACGGTGATCGAGACCCGGCTCCGTGCCTGGGGCGAGCGGCTCGGCACCCTGGTCGAGGATTGCTGAGCATGGCCCACGACAAGTCCGAGATCGTCATCGTGCGGCGCCCGCCCCAGGACGAGGACGAGAACCCGCATCACGGCGGCACCTGGAAGATCGCGCTCGCCGACTTCATGACGGCGCTGATGGCGCTGTTCCTCGTGCTGTGGCTCTACAATGTGGCGCCGAAGGAGACGCGGACCGCGATCGCGAACTACTTCAACCCGATCACGCTCTCCTCCGTATTGCCGACGCGGAAAGGGTTGAACGATCCCGATCTCGATCCAGCCAGAGCTCCTCCGGACCGTGGCACGCGAGGGCCGGAGGCCGGGGCAACCAAGTCGAGCGGCGGCCGGGGAACGTCCGCAGCCGCCGCTCCGGGATCGTCCGTCCGCGAGCGGGAGCTGTTCCAGGACCCCTACGCCGTCCTGGCGAAGATTATCGCCGAGCCTGCGCCCGACGCACCGCAGGACGTGACGCTCGGCGCCTTCGGCGATCCAGGTCGTGCCGGAGGGGATGCCGCCCGCGATCCCTTCGATCCGCTCTATTGGCATGTCATTGCGCCGTCGGCCGCGCAGACCGAGCGGCCGGCGACTGGGGTGATGGCGCCCGTGCGTCCTCCGGGAGAGGTCGATGCCCGGGGGGCGAGGCCGGCGGCGAGCCCCGCCGTCTCGGGGTCGCCCGCCAAGAACGCCAGAGCCGATGCTGCCGATCTCAAGACGGACGACCAACTTCCGCCTGCCGCCGGGCACGCGCCCGCCGCGACCGGTCGGGCCGACGCGGTGCGAAGCCTCGGATCGCAGCTCGGCAGTGTCCAGGGGCCTCGCGTCGAGGTCGCAGGCTCCGCCGACGGGATCTTGATCAGCGTCACCGACGACCTCGCCTTCAGCATGTTCGCCGTCGGGTCGGCGGAGCCGCAGCCGCGGACGGTCCAGGCGATGGAGGCTGTCGCCAAGGTGCTCGCCGCCCGGCCCGGCCGGATCGTCGTCCGCGGCCACACCGACGGACGACCGTTCCGATCCGAAACCTACGACAACTGGCGCCTCTCGACGGCGCGCGCGCACATGGCGGCCTACATGCTCATGCGGGCGGGCGTCGGCGAGGCCCGCATCCGGCGGATCGAGGGCTACGCCAGCAGCGCGCCGCGCAACGCCGCGGATCCCCTGGCGGCCGAGAACCGCCGCATCGAGATCCTTCTCGAGGAGGCGCCCCGATGAGGCCGATTCTGCGGGCCGCTCTCGGCCTCGCCCTCATCGCCTTTGCGCCGCGCCCAGGCGTCGCCGCCGCCGAGCCGGCACGCGCATCCCTCGGCGACGTGCAGGCGGCGCCCGCACCGGCCCCGCATCCGGGCGAGCCCGCTGCGGTCCCCGCTCCCCTCGGGATGGCAGGGCCGGTCCAGATGGTCCGCACCCTGCAACTCCTCCAAGATCGGATCGCGCGCGGCTCCGTCGCCGCGCAGGCGAGCCAAGGTCCGCTGATCGCACGGATCGAGGCGGCCATGCTGGCCGCGGAACTCGGGACCTGGGCGGACCCGCGCCACGTCCACGCGGCTCTGACCTTCGCCCTCAGCGGCGGCGGACCCGGAATCCTGAAGCGCCTCGGCGCCGACGGCACGATACCGGAACCCGAGGCGGTGCTGGTGCGCGGAGCGCTCGCCTACGTCGAGGGGCGCGAGGCGGAGGCGCGCCAAGCGCTCCGGGACGTCGATGCCCGGACGTTGCCGCCGGGCCTCGCCGGTCCGATCGCCCTCACGCAGGCGGCCCTCGCCGCGAAGGTGGATGCGGCCCGGTCGATCGCCTTCCTTGATCGCGCCCGCCTGCTCGCGCCCGGGACGCTGGTCGAGGAGAGCGCGCTGCGGCGGGAGCTTTTCGTCGTCAGCGAGGTCGGCGACCTCAGGAAGCTCGAGACGCTCGCGAGCCTGTACCTGCGCCGCTTCCCGCATTCGATCTACGCTGGCAACTTCCGCCAGCGGCTGGCCTCGGTCCTCACGAAGCTCGACCTCGGTCGCGACGAGGCGCATTTCGCCATCCTCACTCGGATCCTGGACGAACTGGCGCCCGAGAGCCGCAGGGATGTCTACCTGCTGCTCGCCCGCGCCGCGATCCAGGAGGGCAAGACGGCCGCCGGTCTCCGCGCGGCCGACCGGGCCCGCACGCTGTCGGCGCCCGCGACGGA
>CAZZZJ010000289.1:3612-4939 GCA_964658355.1 Beijerinckiaceae bacterium | reverse complement strand
CGTCGGACCTCCGGGCCTGCGAGGCCTTCTCCGTCGTCGCCGGACCCGGGATGCGGCCCGCCCCGCGTTCCGTCGTCGACGGTCTGACGCTGCCGAAGGCCGGCGCGGACCTTAATCTCAATCCCCTCTACCGCCGCGACGATTCCGGCTTGTACCGGATCGAATGGCCGTCGGAGCGCTACGAGGCGGAGTACGGGCAGTCCGTCACCTATCCGATGCGGTCGGAGGGCCCCGAAGGCCTCATTTTCGCGGGCGGGGTCGATGCGCCCGAGGTCGAACGCATCCGGATCCGCGAATTCGTCGACCTGCCGGAGCGGTGGTAATGGATGCGGTCCGCTGGGGCATCGTCGGCTACGGCTGGGTCGCCCGCGATTACATGGCTCCCGGCATCCGTGCCGCCGGGCACCGCCTCGTCGCGGTCTGCGATCCGGGAGTCGAGGCGCGCGCAGCCGCCGAAGCCGAGGGCGCACGCGCCTATGACAGCCTCGATCGCCTGATCGGCGATGCCGAGGTCGAGGCGGTGTACGTGGCGACGCCGAACCACTTGCACCGACAGGCGGTCGAGGCGCTGGCCGCCTCCGGGAAGGCGATCCTGTGCGAGAAGCCGATGGCGGCCAGCCTCGCCGACGCCGAGGCGATGGCGGAAGCGGTCGGCCGAGAGGACGCGTTCTACGGGACGGCCTTCGACCAGCGCCACCATCCCGCCCATCGCGCCCTGCACGACCAGATCAGCGCGGGTCGGCTCGGAACGGTGACGGCGATCCGCATCGTCTACGCCTGTTGGCTCGGGCGCGACTGGGCGGCCTGCCCAGGCCAGGACAATTGGCGGATCGATCCGGCGCGGGCCGGCGGCGGTGCCTTGATCGATCTGGCGCCGCACGGTCTCGATCTCGTCGATTATCTCCTCGGCGAGTCGATCGTGACCATCGCGGCCCTGACGCAGGCGCGCGCCCAGGATTATGCGGTCGACGACGGCGCCCTGTTGATCGGACGGACGGAAGGCGGCGTGCTGGCGAGCCTCAACGTCGCCTACAATTGCCCCGACGCGCTGCCGCGCCGGCGCCTGGAAGTGGTCGGCACCAAGGGCCTGCTGACAGCCATCGACACGATGGGGCAGACCGCCGGCGGCACCCTGACCTTCATCGACGGGGCTACCGGACGATCCGAGCCCGTCGCCTTCGACGCGGAGGCGTCGCCGTTCACCGAGCAGGTACGGGCGTTCGGCTCCGCGCTCCGGCGCCCGGTCGAGCGGGACGCCTACTCGGCCGAGCGCGACCTCCACACCATGCGGCTGATCGCGCGGGCCTACGGCGCGACCGCCCCAGCA
>CAZZZJ010000289.1:0-3512 GCA_964658355.1 Beijerinckiaceae bacterium | reverse complement strand
ATCGCGGCCACCGACTATTTCGAGCTGTCGGAGGGCTACAAGCCCTTCACCAACCTGATCACCAACGGTCTCGGCGCCGGCCCGGACGTGCCGTTCGCCCTCGGCCACGGCGTCCTCGAACTGCTGCAGCGCGACGGCAACGGCCTGCTGTTCCGCGCGCTCGATCAAGGCGTGATGCTCGACGTCTCGGAAGGCCTCGGGCCCGAGACGAAGGCGATGCTCGACCGGCTCGACGAGCTCGGCATCAGGGCGCTTCCCAAGTTCGCCACCGATCAGTTCGGCCTGACCAACCTCTATGTCGTAGGCTACGACCGCAATCCGGCGGACGCGCCGGTGCCGATCGCTCTCTCGGCCTGCGGCGAGGCCTGCGATCCCGACCGCGAGCGGGCCCTACGCAAGGCGCTGCTCGAGTTCCAGGCGGCCCGCGTGCGCAAGGCCTTCGGTCATGGGCCACTCGCCTTCGCCGAGCGGGTGACGCCGCCGGGCTACATCAACGCGTTCATCCAGAAGGCGCTTCCGAGCCTCGACCTGGAGGAAAGCCGCGCGCTCAAGGCCATGCTCGAATGGATCGTGCTGCCGCCCGAGGGACTGCACGGCGTCCTGAAGGATTCGGTCTATTCCGAGCGCGCGACGAAGCGGTTCACCGAGCTGCCGACGACGCCGGCCGCCGATGGGCATGCCCGCGGAAAGATCGCCTGCGACCGGCTGGACGAGGCTGGGTTCGACATCCTCTACGTCGACTGCTCGCCACCGGGCGGCGCGGTCGGCGTGGTCAAGGCGATCGTGCCGGGCCTGGAAGTGGAGACCATGAGCTACTACCGGATCGGCGAGCGCAATGCGCGAAAGCTGATCGAGCGCGACCACCCGCTGATCAAGTTCGGCACTCCGAGCGACACGCTGCTTCCCGTGCGCCTGACGCCGGAGGCGCTGGAGCGCTTCGGCGGTCAGCCGCTGTTCGACACCGCGCTGGCGGAAACGATCGTCGGCAGCCACTATCCGCTGTATCGCGAGCCGGAATCGCACCATGCCCCGTTCCGGCTGGAACAGACGGGGAGGGCCGCGTGACGCTTCGCTTCGCCTACAACACCAACGGCGCGGCCAACCATCGGCTCGACGATGCGATCGACCTGATCAAGGGCGCCGGTTACGACGGCGTCGCCCTCACCCTGGACATCCACCATCTCGATCCGTTCGCCGAGGGCTGGGCGACCGAGGCCGGCCGGGTGGCGAGCCGCCTGGAGAAGCTGGAACTCGGCTCGGTGATCGAGACCGGCGCCCGATTCCTGCTCGATCCGCGCGCCAAGCATGAGCCGACGCTGGTCACCGCCGATGCGTCTGCCCGGGCACGACGCATCGGTTTCCTCAAGCGCGCCATCGACATCGGCGCGATGCTGCGTTCCGAGGCTGTCTCGTTCTGGGCCGGGGTACCGAAACCCGGCGTCGATCGGGCCGAGGCGCAGGGCTGGCTGATCGACGGCTTGACCGAGGTCGCCGCCTACGCGAACGAGAAGGGCGTGGTGCCCTGCCTCGAACCCGAGCCCGGCATGCTGGTCGAGACCCTCGACGATTTCGCCGCGCTGAAGGTGGGCGGGCTGCGTCTCGCCCTCGATACCGGCCACTGCCTCGTTACCGGCGAGCGCGATCCGGCGGCGGCCGTCCACGAATTCGCCGCGCGCCTCGGCACGGTGGCGATCGAGGACATGCGGCGCGGGGAGCATATCCATCTGCCGTTCGGCGAGGGCGACATGGACGTGCCGGGCGTGCTCGAGGCGCTGGAGACCATCGGTTATGACAAGCTGATCTGCGTAGAGCTGTCGCGCGAGAGCCACCGCGCCGACGCGATGATCCCGGCCTCCCTCGATTATCTCCGCACCTGCCGCCGCGAAGGGCCGGTCCTGCCGGAGGACCAGGAGACGCGGCGGCAATGAGGATCTGCTTCGTCAGCCGGCGCTATTTCCCGGCCATATCCGGCATGAGCGTCTATGCGCAGAACCTGTTGCGCGAGTTGGTCGAGGCCGGCCACGACGTGACGATGATCTCGCAATACCGCGGCGACGCCTTCGGAACCCGCGTCTACGGCGGCGGGCCGCCGCCCGCGGTGCCGGGGGTCCGCGTGATCGGCCTCGAGCAGGTTGGCGAACAGGCGGCCGGCGATTTCGAGCGCGACATCGACACGATGGTCGCGACGATCGCCACCGAGCACGCGAAGCGGCCCTTCGACATCCTGCACGCGCAGTACGGATACCCGACCGGCTGGGCGGTTCTGCTGGCCTCGAAACAGCTCGGAGTGCCGAACGTGGTCTCGATCCAGGGCGGCGACGGCCACTGGGTCGGGTCGTGCTGCGAGACCCATCGTGTCGCGATGTGCGAGGTTCTGGCCCATGCCAACGCCCTGCTGATCGGCGGCGCCTCCTTCGTGGACGAGGTTTGCGAGCGGCTGGGCTCGGATCCGGCCCGTTTCACCATCGTCCCCGGTGCGGTGGACACCGCACGGTTCGCGCGTAGCGGGGATGGCCTCCCGACGGCGCATGACGGCCCGATCCGCCTGTTCTACCACGGCCGCGTCGATCGCCGGAAAGGCGTGCTCGACTTCATTCAGGCGCTGGCGACGCTACGCGAGCAGGGCACGCCGTTCGCCGCGACGATCTCCGGGATCGGACCCGACGTGGAATCCTCGCAGGCGCTGGCGGCGGAACTCGGGTTCGCGGAACCGGAGATCCGCTTCACCGGCTACGCCGCCTACGACACCGTTCCGGCCCTCTACGCGCAAGCCGACGTGTTCGTGTCGCCGACCTACGCCGAGGGGTTCTCCAACACGATCCTGGAGGCGATGGCCGCCGGCCTCGCCGTGGTGTCCTGCCACGCGGTCGGCGTCTCGGACTGCCTGCGCGACGAGGAGAACGGGTTGCTGACGATGCCGGGCGACGTGCCGGCTTTGGCCGGTGCGCTCACGCGAATCGTCACCGACTCAACCCTGCGCCGCCGCCTCGCCGCGGCTGGGCTCGAGGAGTGCCGCCGGGTTTATTCTTGGACGGCGGTCGGTCGGCAGATCATGGGCGTCTATGGCGAGGTGGTGCGCGCATCGCCCGCGATGGGTTTCTCGGAAACGCTCCCGCACGATCCGAATTGCCGCTTCCGCGCCGAGCCGCACCTGCTCTAGGTGCGGCGCTGGGATACGGATCTTCGGACCGCGCCTCTCGGCCCTCTCCGTCATCCCGGGCTTCGCTGTGCAGCACCGGGATGACGGGATCGGCTGACGATGGGCATGCTGCCCCTTCCCGGGGGCGGTCGACGGAAGCGCCCGCTCCAGTCGGTCGGCCGGGTCGCCGCCCGGACCACACAGCAGCTGAATGACCATGCCCGCAGCCCTCGCCCTCTCACCCCACCTCGACGACGCCGCCTTCTCCTGCGGCGGAACGCTGGCGACGCTGGCCGGGGCCGGCTGGCGCGTGGTGATGGCGACGGTGTTCACGCAGAGCGTCGCGGAACCCGCCGGGTTCGCGCTGGCCTGC
>CAZZZJ010000288.1:0-4939 GCA_964658355.1 Beijerinckiaceae bacterium | reverse complement strand
TACCGGCCTGTTCGAGGCGCGACTGCACGAAGCCCGGCAGATCGAACTGCGCATGACCCGGCCGCGTCCCGGCCGCGAAGAACCGGTCCGATCCCGGCGCCTCGACGCGGAAGCGCGCCATGAAGTCGGCGCCGACCTCGTAGGCGCCTTGCGCGATCGTCGGCCCGAGCACCGCGACGATCGAGTGGCGGCGGGCGCCGAGCCCCTCCATCGCGGCGACCGTCGCCTCGACCACCCCGGTCAACGCGCCCTTCCAGCCCGCATGGGCAGCGCCGATGACGCCGTTCTCCGGATCCGCGAACAGGATCGGCCCGCAATCGGCCGTGGCGATCCCGAGAGCGAGGCCGGGAACTCGCGTGACCATGGCGTCGGCCTTGGGGCGCTCGGCGGCCGAGAATGGCGCCTCGACCACGACCGCGTGGGCGGAATGCACCTGGTAGAGGCTTGCCATCCGGTCGGCGGGCAGCCCGAGCTGCGCACACATCCGCGCCCGGTTCTCGGCGACGGACTCGGGCCTGTCCTGCGAGCCGAGGCCACCGTTGAGCGAGGCGTAGAGCCCTTCCGAGACTCCGCCTTGCCGGGTGAAGAACGCGTGGCGGATACCCGAATGCGAGCTGAGTTCCGGGGCTTCGACGAACATGGCGGCTCCTGGCGGGATTTCGAAAAGCAAGATTTCGAACGAGCGGGGCAGGACAAGTCGACCCTGTCGATAGCCGACGGTGCGGATGCTGACGATGGCGCGGCGGGCGCTATCGTCCGGGCGAAAATCCCGGCGGCGGCGGGAGGTCCGGCTGACCGATCGCCATCGCCTTGAACAGGCTCCCCATGCCCCCCGGGGCCGGATCGGTGAGCCGGCGCGCCGCCGCCTCGATCGCCTCGGCTTGAGCCGGACTCGCCCGTTCCGTCAGGCGGGCGGCCCGCGCGGTCAGGCCCAGGGCATCGAGGAAGTGGCGCTGGTCGACGGGGCCATGGAGCGCCGCGCCCGCCTCGGAGGCTGCCCGTCCCAGCGCCGCGAAGTCGACGTGGACGGTGAGGTCGGCCTCGCCCGGCGCGTCGAGCGGCCCGACGAAGCGATGCCCGGCGACCGCCTGGAGCGTGTCGCCGAAGCCCGGCCGGGCATGGCCGTAATCGACGACGAGCACTGCGCCGCCCTGGTCGTGGATGCGTCGCGCCATGAGCCGCATCAGGTCGAGGGCCGAAGCGGGCAGGGTCATCACCGCCCCCTCCGCCGCCGGCGCGGTGATCGCGACGGTGGGGTCGGGCGCAAGCCCGAAGGCGAGGGTGCCGGCAGGCGACCCGTCCGCGAGTCCCACCAACCGCTCGTACCAGCCGCGCGCCCCGCGCACGAACTGGCGCACGGGAAGGCAGTCGAAGAACTCGTTGGCTACGACGATCGCCGGGCCGGGCGGCACCGAGGCGACCTCCGCATGCCAGGTCGGCGCAGCCGCGGCGAGCGCCGCCTCTTGCGCGGCCCGCAGCACCGGGCTGGTCTCGACGAGGTGGAGGTCGATCGCGGCGGTCGGCGCCACGGCACGGAGCGCCCGCAGCGCATCGGCCATCAGCGTGCCGCGGCCGGGGCCGAGTTCCACGAGACGCAGCGGTCCCGGCACCGCCATCGCGGCCCAAACCGAGGCGATCCAGACCCCGATCAGCTCGCCGAACATCTGGCTGATCTCGGGGGCGGTGGTAAAGTCGCCGCGCGGCCCGAGGGGGTCGCGGGTGCGGTAGTAGCCGTGGACCGGATGCCCGAGGCAGAGCGCCATGTAGCGGTCGATCCCGATCGGTCCGGTCTCGCGGATGAGGGTGGCGATCTCGACGCCGAGCGGCGTCGTGGTCACGCCTCGACCGAGCCTTCCCGGGTCCGGCCGTCCTGGAGCGGAGCGACCTCGACCGGCTGTCGCGGCCGCGTGACGCCGCGGGCGGCCAGGACGATGAAGACCAGCCCGACGAGCGCCATCGGCACGCAGAGCAGCATACCCATGGTCACGCCGCCGCCGAGCGGCCCGAGATGGTCGCCGAACAGATAGCCGAGCTGACGGTCGGGCTCGCGGAAGAACTCGCACACGGTCCGTGCCACCGCGTAGGCGAAGACGAAGATGCCGCCGAGGAGTCCGGGCCTGCGGAATCCGAAGCGGTTGACGGCCAGCGCCATCACGACGAACAGCAGCAGCCCCTCGGTCGCGGCCTCGTAGAGCTGACTCGGATGGCGCGGCAGCGGGCCGCCGGTGGGGAAGACGATGGCGTAGGGGAAGTCGGGCGCGACCCGACCCCACAGCTCGCCGTTCACGAAGTTGGCGATGCGTCCGAAGAACAGCCCGATTGGCACCACCACGGCCGCGAGGTCGAGCAGGGTGTAGCCGCCGAGCTTCCGCGAACGGGCGAACAGGAGCATCGCCAGAACCGCGCCGAGGAATCCGCCGTGGAACGACATCCCGCCGTTGCGGATCGCCAGGATTTCCATCGGGTCGTCGAGATACATCGGCAGATTGTAGAACAGCACGTAGCCGATCCGCCCGCCGAGCACGACGCCCAGCGCCACCCAGACGATCATGTCGTCGATGTCGCCGGTGGTCGGGCGCCGCACCACGCCCCAGTAGCGGTCGGCCAGCACGAGGCGGCGGGCGTAGAACCAGCCGCCGATCAGCCCGGCGATGTAGGCCAGCGCGTACCACTTGATGGTGATCGGCCCGATCGCGACGGCGACCGGATCGATGGCCGGGAAGGGCAGGGCGAAGAGCATCGGGGCCTCCCGTGGAAACCGCGGCATTGGACGCGGCGGCCGGAGGCCGTCAAGCCCGACGCGGGATCACGGCCTCGTGCACGAGGGGGTCGGCCGACGCGGTCTTCGACGGTCGCGTCACCCGCATTTGGTGAGGCGGGCGACGCGACATCTCCGCTGCAGCTCGCCCGCTACTGCGAGCGGCGGCCGAACGAGACCGCGTAGGCCTGCACCCGCGCGTCGATCAGCGGATCGTCCGACACCTCGATGCCGTCGGGCAAGGCGTTCGGCATGAACAGCAGTGCCTTCTCGGCGCTCGCGCTGTCGGCGACGGGCCTGGTCAACGTGAGGGTGCCCATCTCCACCAGACGGCGTTCCTCGGGCCAGGGCTTGGTCGCATCGTTGGTCGGGTCGCCGGTCTCGGCGATCTGGGCCAACACCTTGTAGGCGACGGGCGCCTTGTCGAAACGCGCGCGGATCTCGGACATCAGATAGTCCGGCGCCTGCTGGGCGGCCGCCTCAGCATCGAGCAGGTCCTCGCCGTCCACCGGCACGATGCGGTAGCGGAAGGCCTGCCGCTTGCCGGTCGCGTCCACGAGTACGAAGGCGTTGACGCCGTTATAGACCTGACGGGCGAGGCTCGAAGGGGTCCTGGCCGTGGCGCCGGCCGTACCCGCGGCCGGATGGCTCGCGACGAAGGTCTGGGCCGGCGTCGGCTTGGCCGCATCCGTCCCGCTCTTCGAGACCGCGATCAGCAGGTCGCGGAATTCCTCGCCGGTGGCGACGGGAAAGTACTTCAGGCTGTTGGCGACGACGTCCATCTCGCTGCCGTCGGCGAGCTTGAACTTGACCGAGAGCCCATGGGGGTTGGCGTCGGCCGAACCGTCGCTGATCGTCGGAATGCCGGTGGCGTCCGAGAAGCGCGCGGTGACCGGCACGGCGGCGCCGGAAAAGACAGAGGCCTTGCTGAGCTTGGCCGCCTCGGCGCTCGGGGTGAAGCTGCCCTCGACGACCGTCCCCTTGGCGTGATTCGCCCGCGCCCCGGGATGCTGGCCCCAGAGCGTGTTCATCACGTCGACGGTCTGCTCGGCGGTGCTGCCCGCCTCGGCCAGGGCAGGCGTGCAGGCAAGGCAGGCGAGGGCGATGCCGCCCATGAGGGCACGCTGGATCAGCGGAATGCGGGTCATGCGGTTCTCCGGACCGGTGAGGCTCTCGACGGCTGGCGCGTGACAGGCCCGGTCGGCCGACTCATGCCATATTCTAGCGCCGCTCGAAAGAACTAGCTTGCGCACAACCGACCAGGAGCTCAGTCCGGCACAGGTCCACTTGCTTCATCGGTGCCGACGAGGCGCAGCCCGTGCCCGTCAGGCCCCTCGGCATAGGCCGTGCTGCCATCGGCCGAGACCCGCACCGGGAAGCCGGCCCGCCGGATCGCGTCGGCCGTCGCGGCGACGTCGTCGGTCTCGAGAACGAAGCGCGTCGTCGCCCGGTCGCGCGGGCCGTAGGGGACCGGTATCGGCCGGCCCGTCGCGGGCCGTCGATAATGCAGCAGTTCCAAATGCGGAGTTTTTCGTTCGGCAGGTTCCAGTGCGATCACGTCGACCACGGGCTCGGGGACGCCGTCGAGGCGCGCCTGCGCCGCCCCCGAATTCAATCCCCGCTGGACCACCCGGAACCCGATCAGGTCGGCATAGAAGGCCAGTGCGGCGTCGCAGGCGGTGACGGTGATCGCCGAATGGTCGATGCCGAGGAAGAGGCCGGGCGCCCCCTGCCACCGCTCGGCGGGCTGTCCTTCGGGGAAGGCGATGAGTTCGAGGGGATGCCCGTCGGGGTCGCGGAACTTGTAGGCGGTGACGCCGCCGGACGTCTTCGGCAGGTCCTGCGGGCCGCTGAGGCTGATGACGCTCGGCGACAGCGTCGAGAGCTGCGCGAACGCGGCCTCCATCGCGCGCACGGGGATCGCGAAATGCTGGAACACCGGATCGGTCGCGCACGGCGCACCGGGATAGGGCGCGCCCGGCGGGTCGAAGGCCAGGAACGCGACGGTCTGCGCGCCGAGGCGCATCGTCAGACGCGAGGCCGCGCCATTCGGCGACCCGTAGACCTCTCGAACCGCCGCCGGCAGCGGTTCGATCGGCCGAGCCTTCGTGAATCCGAGGCCGTCGCGGTAGAACGCCTCCGTCCGCGCAAGGTCCGCCACGGTGCGCTCGATGCCGACGA
>CAZZZJ010000287.1:0-4946 GCA_964658355.1 Beijerinckiaceae bacterium | reverse complement strand
TCGTCGAGGAGGAAGGCGTCGTGGCCCTTGTCGCTCTCGACCTCGACGAAGGCGACCGGCGCCGACGCGGCGTTCAGCGCGTGGACGATCGCGCGGGAATCGGCCGTCGGGAAAAGCCAGTCGGAGGTGAAGGAGATCACGCAGAACCGCGTCTTGGTGCCCTTGAAGGCATTGGCGAGCACCCCGCCATGGTCAGCGGCGAGATCGAAATAGTCCATCGCCCGCGTGAGGTAGAGGTAGGCGTTGGCGTCGAACCGCTCCACGAAGCTCAGGCCCTGGTGGCGCAGGTAGCTCTCGATCTGGAAGTCGGCATTGAACGAGAAGGTCGGCGCCGAGCCGCCCTGGAAACGCCGCCCGAACTTCCGGTGCAAAGCCGGCTCGGACAGGTAGGTGATGTGCGCGCCCATCCGCGCGACGCCCAGGCCCTTCGAGGGTCGGGTCCCGGCCTCGAGATAGCGCCCGTCGGCCCAGGCGGGGTCGGCCATGATGGCCTGCCGCCCGACCTCGTGGAAGGCGATGTTCTGCGCCGAGTGGCGCGCGCCGGTGGCGATCGGCATCGCCGCGAACACGCGCTCGGGATAGAGCGAGGCCCATTGCAGGACCTGCATCCCGCCCATCGAGCCGCCGATGCACAGGAACAGGGTCTCGATGCCGAGATGGTCGAGCAGCATCGCCTGGGCGCGGACCATGTCGCGGATGGTGACCAGCGGGAAGTCGAGGCCGTAGGCTGAGCCCGTCGCCGGATCGATCGAGGCGGGCCCGGTCGAGCCCATGCATGAGCCGATCACGTTGGAGCAGACGACGAAGTAGCGGTCCGTGTCGATCGGCTTGCCGGGGCCGACCAGCGTCGTCCACCAGCCCGGCTTGCCGGTGACCGGATGGGGGTGGGCGAAGTGCTGGTCGCCGGTGAGTGCGTGGCAGATCAGCACCGCGTTCGAGCGCGTGGCGTTGAGTTGGCCGGCGGTCTGGTAGGCGACCTGGAACGGCGCGAGCTCCGCACCCGAATCCATCGTCAGCGGACGGCCGGCCTCGAACCGCGCGACGAGGCCCGCCGGATCGCGGGCCTGCGACGGCTCGCGGGCGGGGATATCAGGCTCGGTCGCGGGTGCGGGCCTGACGGCCGTATCGAGGGAATTGTCCATGGGGCGTCTGGAAACGGCTTCTCGCGGGCGCTGATTCAGGGTTGCGAGACCGCCGGCTTCCCGCGCCCGCCGCAGCACCGGACGTAGTGTGCGCGCTGCCGAGCGTCAACGAAAGGGCGGCCGGCGGCCGTTCATCCGCTCCCGGTTGTCGGTCTCGGGGCTCGGTCGTGCTGGCCCTCCGGCGCGGTGGGCCGTAAACACAAGCGGCAGACCCCGTCCTCAGCTTGTCGAACCATGCGCTTCCCCAAACGAGCCGCGCCGCCGATGGAAGACCTCGCCGCCCTGCGGGCCGAGATCGACCGCATCGACGCCGAGATGCACGCGCTGCTGATCCAGCGCGGCGGAATCATCGATCGCCTGATCGCGGTGAAGGGCACCTCGGCCTCCGGCTCCGCCTTCCGCCCCGGCCGCGAGGCCGCGATGATGCGGCGCGTGGCCGAGCGCCACCGCGGGCTCCTGCCGCTCGACACCGTGGAGGGAATCTGGCGGGTCATCATCGCGACCTTCACCTACGTCCAGGCACCGTTCTCGGTGCATGCCGACATCTCCGCCGGCGATCCGGCGATGCGCGATTCCGCGCGATTCCACTTCGGCTTCACCGTGCCCTACCGTCCCCACCCGACCTGCGCGGCGGTGATCGAGGCGGTGGCGGCGTCCCGCGGCGACCTCGGCATCTTCCGCTTCGACCCGCGCGCCGCCCAAGGTTCGGGGAACGGGCCGGCCAAGGGGCCGTCGAAGGGCGAGGCGTGGTGGGAGGGCCTGATCGGCGAGGGCCGCCCCAAGGTGATCGCCCGTCTGCCGTTCATCGAGCGGCCCACGCACCCGGCCGGCACGCCGGTCTTCGTGGTGGCCAAGCCGCTCGACGACCCGGCGGCGGCGCAGCGCGACTGGGTGCTGTTCGCGGTGCGCTGCGGAGCCTGGACCGCCGAGGCCGAGCGCGCCCTGCAGGGGCTCTACGGCGAGGTGGTGGCGCGGGCCAAGCCCAAGGCCGAGGCCGAGCGCCTGCTCCTCGCGGTGCCGGGCGGCGTCGGCATGCGCCAGCTCGCCGAAACTCTGGACGGGGAAGGCGCGGCCGTGTCGAGCCTCGACGAGACCGGCAGCCACGCGGCCCGCTTCCGGGTGTGAGCGGGCGGTTTTGCAGGCCCGTCACCGTCGCGGGCCCACGAGCCGGTCGCTTCCTAATCCGATCACGCCCCGCTTCATCGCTGCCCGAAATGCTGTAGACGGGCGCCTCACGCGTTTCTTCTCAGACTGCGAAAAGAATGTCCGCCTCTCCCCGTCTCCGTCCGGTGCCCCGTCCGGGCGTCATGGCGATCGACCTCTACGTTCCCGGCAAGAGCGGGGCTCCGGGCGCGCCCAAGATCCACAAGCTCTCGTCGAACGAGACACCGCTCGGCCCGAGCCCGGCGGCGGTGGCGGCGCTGCAGGCGGCCGCGGCCAAGCTCGAGGTCTACCCCGAGGGCACCTCCGCCATGCTGCGGAACGCGATCGCGGCGCGGTACGACATCGACCCGGCCCGCATCGTCTGCGGTGCCGGCTCGGACGAACTGCTGTCGCTGCTCGCCTACGCCTATGTCGGTCCGGGCGACGAGGGCATCTTCTGCGCGCACGGGTTCCTGGTCTACCGCATCGCCATCCTGGCGGCGGGCGGCACGGCCGTGGTCGCACCCGAGCGCGACCTCACGGCCGACGTCGACGCGATCCTCGCCGCCGTCACGCCGCGGACGAAGATCGTCTACGTCGCCAACCCCAACAACCCGACCGGCACCTACCTGCCGCTCGCGGAGGTCCGGCGCCTGCATGCCGGCCTGCCGGGCGACGTGCTGCTCGTCCTCGACGGCGCTTATGCCGAATACGCCCTGGCGGACGACTACTCCGCCGGGTTCGAACTCGCGCGCGACGCCGACAACGTCGTCATGACCCGCACCTTCTCGAAGATCCACGGCCTCGCCGCCCTGCGGATCGGCTGGATGGTCGGTCCGGCCCACGTGATGGAGGCGGTCAACCGCATCCGGGGACCGTTCAACCTCTCCACCGCCGGCATGGCGGCCGGCGTCGCGGCACTCGCCGACGAGGCGCACGTCGCGGCGGCCGTCGCCCACAACGCAGAATGGCTGCCGCGAATGGTCGAGGGGGCCCGTGCCCTGGGCCTGACCGTGACGCCGAGCGTCGCGAACTTCATGCTCGTGCATTTCCGGAACGAACCCGGCCGCTCGGCAGCCGATGCCGACGCCTTCCTGACGCAGCGCGGCGTCATCGTCCGGCGGGTCACGGCCTACGGGCTCCCGGATGCCCTGCGCGTCACGATCGGCAGCGCCGAGAGCAACGAGGCCTTCCTCGCCGCCCTCGCCGCCTTCGTGCGGGGCGACCATGCCTGAGGGCAAGCTCGGCTGCCTCGCCATCGTCGGCCTCGGCCTGATCGGCTCGTCGATCGCCCGCGGGGCGCGCCGCTACGGACTGGCTGAGCGGATCGTCGCGATCGATGCGGACGAGGGCGTCCGCGCGCGGGTGCTCGACCTCGGCATCGCCGACCACGTCACCGGCGATGCCGCCGCGGGTGCGGCGCAGGCCGACCTCGTGATGCTGTGCGTGCCCGTCGGCGCCATCGGCCCGGTCGCGGCCGCCATGGCGCCGCACCTGAAGCCCGGTGCCGTCGTCTCGGATGTCGGCTCCGTCAAGGCCTCCGTCGTCGCCGCCGTGACCCCGCACCTGCCCGACGGTATCGTGTTCGTACCAGGCCATCCCGTCGCCGGAACCGAGTATTCCGGGCCGGATGCCGGGTTCTCGACGCTGTTCTCGGGCCGCTGGTGCATCCTCACTCCGCCCGAGGCCGCGCCGGACGCCGCGGTGGAGCGGGTTCGCGCCCTGTGGCAGGGGCTCGGCGCCGTCGTCGAGACGATGACGCCAGAGCACCACGACCTCGTGCTCGCCATCACCAGCCACGTGCCGCACCTGATCGCCTACAACATCGTCGGCACCGCCGCCGACCTGGAGGAAGTGACGCAGTCCGAGGTGATGAAGTTCTCCGCCGGCGGCTTTCGCGACTTCACCCGCATCGCCTCCTCCGACCCGACCATGTGGCGCGACATCTTCCTCAGCAACCGCGAGGCGGTGCTGGAGATGCTCGGCCGCTTCAACGAGGATCTGTCCGTGTTGACCCGCGCGATCCGCTACGGCGACGGGGACGCGCTGCACGATCTCTTCACCCGCACCCGGGCGATCCGCCGGGGCATCGTCGCACAGGGCCAGGAGACGGCGGAGGCGGATTTCGGCCGCGCGCGTGCGGCGGAGGGCGTGCCCAAGGCCGGGTAGGCGGGCACGATCGCGCGCCGGTCGTCCTTGCCGTGGCGGCACCGCCATGCTGCAAGGGCTGCCATGACCGCGATGACGCTTGCCGAGACCCGCGACTTCCTCGATCGGGAATTCCCGCAGATGCAGGCGGGCGGGCGCGCCTACCACCTCGACGCCGTCGGGCCGCTCGGGGCGCGGATGCGCCTCGACGGCGACGAGCGCTTCTTGCGGCCCGGGGGGACGCTGTCCGGCCCCTCGATGATGGCCTTGGCCGATTACGCGCTCTACGCGGCGATCCTCGCCCAGATCGGCCCGGTGGCGCTCGCGGTCACCACGAGCCTGACCTTCAACTTCCTGCGCAAGCCCGCGGGCCTCGCGCTGATCGCCGACGTGACGCTGCTGAAGCTCGGACGACGTCTCGCGGTCGGCGAGGTGCGGATCACGGAGCCGAGCTCGGACGACCTCGTCGCCCAGGCCAACGGGACGTACTCGATCCCGCCGCGGTGAGCGGCC
>CAZZZJ010000286.1:0-4959 GCA_964658355.1 Beijerinckiaceae bacterium | reverse complement strand
ATCGCCGACATGGATGTTCTCCATCTTGGTCTCCTCGAAATAGCCGTCGACCCAGAAGGAATCCGTGTCGATGACCGAGATGTTCGAGGTCCCCGTCGCGGCGTAGTCGCCGGTCCGCAGCAGCAGGTTGGTGACCCGGCCGTTGACGGTCGATTTTACCTGGGTACGCGCAAGGTTGGTCTTGGCTTGGGAGAGCTGTGCCTTGGCGGTCTCCAAGGCCGCCTCGGCGATCTTGGCCGTCCCGGCATATTGCTGCTTCTCCTCGACGGAGGTCGAGACCGTGGTCAGCGCCTGCCGCCGGGCCGACTGCGCGTTCTTCACGGAGAGGTCGGCCTCGCGGTTCTTCACCTCGGCTTCGGCCGATGCGACGTTCACCTCGAAATCGAACGGATCGATCACGTAGAGCACGTCGCCGCGCTTGACGGTCTGGTTGTCGACAACCCGAAGCTCGACGATCTGGCCGGAGACCTGAGGCGCGATGCTCGCGACTTGCACGCGCACCCGCCCGTCGCGGGTCCAGGGCGCGGTGACGTAGTAGGACCAGACCACGGTCGCCGCGAGGAACGCCAGAACCAGGATCGCTCCGGTCGCGGCGAGGCGGAACACCTTCGAGAGGCGTCCGCGACGGGCGCGGACCGGACGGTCGTCGGAGAGGGCCGGCGGATCGCCGCGCGGCTCGTCCTTCCGATCGCTCGTCGGCGTTCTGGGATCGTCCTCGTCGGCCATCACAGCAACACGATCAGGAGCGCGAGCACGCAGACGTAGATTCCGGCCTCCGCCAGCGGCGGGTTGGCAACGTATCGGCTGAAGCGGATCCGCGCGAAGGCGAAGCGGAGCGCGATCAGGATCGCGAAGGCGCCGAGCGCGTAGGCGACGAAGGGCGAGATCAGGACCCCGCCGAGTTGCAGTTCGTGACGCATCGTCGCCTTCCGGGACCCCTTCGGAATCCTCGCCTCAGAAACCGGGCATGTCGAGGCGCACCAGGAAGCGCCGATGCCGCTCGATAACGCGTGCGGCGGCCACGAGGTCAGTCGCCGCGCGCGCGACCGTCATGCGTGTGCCGCGCTCGGTCCCGCCGGCCGCTCGGATCATGTCGCGCGCCGCATCCTGCAGCTGCCAAGCATCGCCGCGCCGGAGCGCGGCGCGCCCCTTCGCGATCGGCGCATGCATGACCGCGCGTGCCGACAGCAGCCGCATCTGGGCATGCGCCCGCGCGGCGGCGGATTCGAGCTGCGACAGGGCGAAGGCATGGACCATGGCCATGTGCCGGACCCGGCGACTGCCGGACGTGTAGCCGGCGAACTGGAACAGCCGGTCCGCGTTCAGGCTCGTCCGCGTGGTCGCATCTCCGCCTTCGCCGGCCAGGGCCTCCGAGAGCGCGCGCCTGGCGGAATCCAGGGCGAAGGCCCGGTGCTGCGCGGCCGAGATCGGCAGGACCAGGCGGACGGCGAGGAACAGGATGACCGCCGCCGCCAGCACCAGGGCGACGTTCATCAGGAAGGATTGCGGATCGTAGCTCTGCGGATTCTCCGGCGCGAGGAGAACCGGCGTGAAAACCAGCGCGATGAAGCCGATGCCGAAGGTCGAGGGGTTCAACGACAGGAAGCACGCGATGAACACCGGCACGACCATCGCGATGGCGAGCAGTGGGAAGCCCTGGTTTCCGCTGAGGAAGACGAACAGCACGACGCCGGCGAACAGGGCGGCCAGCGGCATGCCGATCAGGACGCCGACCGCGAACTTTCTCGGGTCGGGCGCGGTCGAGGAAAGGGCGCAGGTCGAGGCGACCTGCACGAGGGCGAAGGAGGATTGCGGCAGGCCCGAGAGAATCATCAGCCCGGCCGCGATCCCGAATGCGATCGCAACCCGCAGGGCCGCACGCAGGGCGACGGGGAAGTCGCGGTGGGTCGGAAGCTTCACATCGCGCAGCGGCACATGGCCGTCGGCGAGGGCCCGCAGGCCGTCGTCGGCGAAGGTCGCGGCGTTGACGAAATCGAGCCCGCGCTGGAGCGTCACCAACTCGTCGAGGGGCCGACGCCCATCGCACACCGCCGCGTCGACGAGGTCGCGCAGCCGCGCGTCGATCCGGTCGAGACCCGCAACGTCCGGTTCGCCGACCCCCCCGGAGGCGACCTCCCGGCAAAGCCGCAGCGCTTCGTCGACGGCCGGGCTCGGCTGGCGCAAGGCTGCCGCCGCGTTCACGACGGCGCGGCTTGCGGCCGCCATGACGTAGAGGGCGGCGATGGCGCTGCGGGCACCCGCGGCCCGGTAAGGGCCGTCGTCGAGCTCGCCCGCGATGGCGCCGGCGTCGGCCCGCATCGGCGCGATCGCCTGGATGAGCGCGGCGGTACGGAGGGGCCCGGGATCGCCCGACGCGAACGCGTCGCGGGCGAAGGCCTTCGTGGCGTCGTAGGCGGAGGACAGCGTCGGCAGCAGCGTCCGCCACGTGCTCGGCGAGGCGAGGGCATCGTTGATGAAGGTGATCGTGACGATCGCGACGGTGATCGCGGCCAGCCGTCCGACCGCCGCATCGAAGGTGGTCTGCGGCGCGTCGATATGCGCGAGCGCGATGATCGCGACGGTGTACCCCGAGAGCATCGCGCCGTAGGCGCGGGTGTCCTGAAGGTACTGGGCGATGAAGACGCAGACGCCGATCCACAGCGAGAAGGCGACGAGCAGCGTGACCCGGTCCTGAGCGAACAGGGCCATGAAAACGATCGCCACGACCCCGCCGACGACGGTGCCGAGGAAGCGGTAGGCCGCCTTCGAGATCGCCTGCCCGCGCTTGGGCTGCGCCAGGATCGCGACGCCGGTGGCGGCCGAGGATGCGCTGTCCAGCTGCAGCCAGAACGCCGCGTACAGTGCCAGCATCATCGCCAGCCAGATCCGGAACGCGAAGGCCCAGGCGGCGGGCTTCGGCACGATCGCATCGAGCCGGTCGATCGCCCGGTCGAACCAGGGCGCGTCCCGGGTCGCGGACCCGCTCATCGCCCGAGCTTGCCGGATGCGGCGACGGTCTCCACGATCGCCTCGGAATCCCGTGCACGCCCGGCGATCCGCGCCTGCCACAGGCAGAGCAGCGGCGTCACGCCGAGCTCCATGCCGAGCGCCGCGAGCATCGTCACGGACGGCACGCCGGTGAGCCACAGCCCGAGCAGCCGGGCGAGGCCGCCGAGCACCACCACGAGGGTGAGGAACCGGAAGAGCCGTCCCTTGTCCGCGATACCCGGAACGCAGGTGAGGAACAGGAAGCCGATGCCGGTGAGCAGACCGGAGAGGTAACGGAAATGGCTGTCGGCCGAGATGTTGGGCACGCCGCCCTCCAGCCCGTTCATGCCGAAGACCACGCCGTACAATCCGGCCGCGACCGGCACGATCGCCGCCACCGCCACCACGCGCTGCAGCGCCTGCCGTTCCGTCATCATACCGTTCGGTTACGCAAGGCCACCCGGACGCACAACCCGCCGGAACGCACGACGATCCGTCAG
This sequence comes from Beijerinckiaceae bacterium, assembly GCA_964658355.1. Lineage (GTDB taxonomy): Bacteria > Pseudomonadota > Alphaproteobacteria > Rhizobiales > Beijerinckiaceae > Methylobacterium. The sequence goes on along the minus strand of CAZZZJ010000286.1, from coordinate 1,471 downwards.
GCTTTCTCGCCCTTCAGGCGCTTGTTGCACTTGCTCCAGTATTGCGGCCATTTCGGCCCCTGCGACACCTTCTCGGCGTCGGCCAGCGCCCGCCACTGCGCGCCGCAGGTCTTCTGGCGCTGGCGCGCGGCCATCTGGCCTGCGCTCGGCGTCGCCCCGGGCTTGGCCGCAGGCGCGGCCGGTGCGGCCATCGGCGTCTCGGTGGGCTTGGCCGGCGTCGGATCCTTGGCCAGGACCGGCTGGGCGAGCGCCAAAGGGACGGCAAAGGCGGCGATCGCGAGGAAACGGGCGAACATGACGGCGGACCCTCCATGGCGGCGCGTCGCGATTCCGTTGCGCCGACCCATACGCAATCACACCGCCAAGCCTCGCGCAGGACAAGCCCGTTCCCGCGGCGCCAACAGCCAACCTCGGCCGTCTCTCGAAATCGTGAGCGACGATCCGGCGCCCTTGAGTACGCGTCGAGTTCCGAGGTAGCTACCGTCGGCAGGGGGGGCCGTCGCTTCGGCTGGCCGATCCGGTGAGAGCGAAGGCAAGCGATGGCGGCCGTGACCGGCAAACCGATCGACCTCCATACCTGGAGCACGCCGAACGGCTGGAAGATCCCGATCATGCTGGAGGAGTGCGGCCTTCCGTATCGGGTCGTCCCGGTCGACATCGCCAAGGGCGAGCAGATGGCGCCCGCGTTCCTCGAACTCTCGCCGAACAACAAGATCCCGGCGATCGTCGATCATGACGGGCCCGGCGGCACGCCGATCTCGATCTTCGAGTCCGGCGCGATCCTGCAATATCTCGGGCGCAAGACCGGTCGCTTCTATCCGGCCGACGAGCGGGCGCGGGTGGCGGTCGACGAGTGGCTGTTCTGGCAATGCGCCGGCTTCGGGCCGATGCTCGGCCAGACCCACCATTTCAAGATCTACGCGAAGGAGAAGATCCCCTACGCCATCGAGCGGTTCACGGCCGAGACGAACCGGCTCTACGGGGTCCTCGACCGCCGGCTGGCAGGACGCGAGTACCTCGCGGGCGATTACTCGATCGCCGACATGGCGACGGTGCCGTGGGCGAAATTCACCGGCAAGCAGGGCGTCGATCTCGAAGCGCTGCCGAACGTGAAGGCGTGGCTCGACCGCGTCCTGGCGCGGCAAGCGGTCCAGCGCGGCCTCGCCGCGATCTGACGGCGTTCGCAGCGCCCCGCGCGGATGCCGCCACCGACGGCATCCCCCCCCCCCCCCCCCCCCCGCGACCATATCTGCGGACTTACCTGGCGGCGGGCTTGGCCGGCTTCTGCGCCGCCGGCTCGGCGTTCGCGTTCGCGGCCTGCTGGTTCACGTCCGGCACCTTGGTCCAGGTCTGTGAGCCGCACAGCACCTTGAGCAGGCAGCCCGAAACGGACAGCTCCGAGGCGCTCTCGCGCTGCAGGCTGACCTGATAGATCTTGCCTTCCTCGATGTTGTAGATGCTGCCCGAGAAC
>CAZZZJ010000285.1:0-4983 GCA_964658355.1 Beijerinckiaceae bacterium | reverse complement strand
TTCTACAACCTGGACGTCCTCGGCGACGTGACGCTGGCGATCGATCGGCTGAAGCGCGATCACGACGGGCCCCTGACGGTGATCGGCTTCTGCAGCGGGGCCTATCTGGCCTTCCACGCGGCCTGCCACGACGACAGGGTGACGGATACCGTGCTGGCGAATCTGTACTGTTTCGACTGGCCGGCGACCGTTCGGTTCGAAACGATCGTCAGGCGGCCCACGATGCGAAGCTCCGCAACGTATGCAAGGTCGCTCCTGCATGGCAGCACGTGGCGACGCATCGTCAAGGGCGAGATCGCCGTCGCGACCATCGCCCTGGGATTGATCAAGCTTCAGGTCAAGACGCTTGCCGGTCTCTCGTCGCGAATCCTGCGACTGCACTACGGAAAATTGCGCGCGCTCGATCGGGTGGCCCGCGTACGCCGTCGCGGCGGCCGCTTCGTGTTCGCCTATAGCGCCGACGATCCCGCCCTGTTGAACATCACGAGCGAACTCGGCCTGCCGGTGCATCGTTTCGCACGCGCCGTCGGAAGCCGGGTGGAGATCCTTGCGGATTGCGACCACAACTTCAGCACGCCCGAGTCGCAGAGCGTGATCGAGTCCATCATTGTCGACGTGATCGATCGGCGCAGGGCACATGGCGGCTCGACCTGACCACGATCCGAGCCGATCCTATCCTGCAAGCAAGCGAACAATTCGGCCTCATCCCGCTCGTATCCGGCGGCCCGCATGCGAACTGGTCTGAGGCGCTGCGATGATGCACTTTCTCGGCGTCCACCTGGCGCGGGCCTTGATCGTCGTACTGAACTACACCGCGCCGTTCGGACTTACGGTGCAGAGGGACCTGCCCTATGCGCAGGGCGCGTTCCACCAGCTCGATGTCTACAGCCTCGACCGTTCCGTCGATCGCCCGGTCATCGTCTACCTCTATGGCGGGGGTTGGCGCGGAGGCTCCAAGGGCAGGGCGGCGTATGTCGGCGGCGTGCTGGCGCGGCGCGGCTTCGTCGTCGTCATCCCCGAGTACCGTCACGTCCCGCAGGCCACGTTGCCGGACATTCTCGCCGACCATGCCGCCGCCGTCGGCTGGGCGCTGGCGCATGCGGGAGAGATCGGCGGCGATCCCCGGCGGGTGATCGTCATGGGGAGTTCGTCGGGCGCCTGGGGCGCCGCCATGCTTGCGCTCGACCCACGATGGCTCGCGCAGGCAGGCGCCAAGCCCGGCGACCTTGCCGGCATGGTCGGGCTGGCAGGCCCCTACCTGATCGCGTCACTGACCGAGCAGCCCGATCGGGACGTCTTTCGGGGAACAGGCCCCGAGATGGAACCGGTCCATCACGCGGCCGGGCCCCATCCACCGATCCTGCTGATGACCGGAACGTCCGATACCGACGTGCTTCCGATCGGAACCGCAACGCTCGCGAAACGACTCCGTGAGACGCCCGGCGCGATCGAGACACGTCACTATGTCGGGCTGGGGCACGAGGACATCGTCCAGGCCCTGGTCTTTCCCTTCAACCGGCACGTCTCGGTGGCCGACGATATCGAGATTTTCGCGAAGTCCCTCCGCGTCGGGGGTCCGCATTCGGCCTTGCCGTGATCCGGTGTCCTCCGATCGTCTTCGCGACGATCGACAAAAAAAGGCTCGTTTCCGTCGCGCACGGAAACGAGCCTTGATCGCGAACACGCTGAAAGCCTCTTGTCTTCAGCCCTGTCTTGGGAGCCAAGACCCGAAACCGGCAATATTAAGGTGCGAGAACCGATCGAGAAAAAGCCTACACTTGATTCAGATCGCTCGCAACGCGACGGAAAACCGTTTTGCGCACAGATACTTTTTCGATGACTGAATGAATTTCAAACCCGTCTTGTCGATAGACCTGTCGCGAGTCTATCGCGCCGAGCCTGTGCGGTCCGCGACGAGGTCGACATCGACGCCGACTTCGAGGGCGACCCATTGGCCGGAGGCCCAAGGCCCTTGTCCGACCCCGAAATCCGTACGGACGAGGTCGAGATGGCCGGTGGCCCGGGCGCCGTTCCCCGCGAGGGCGAGGCGGAAGGGCAGGGTCGCGTCGCGGCTGATGCCGCGGATCGTGAGTCTGCCGACGGCCTCGTAGGCGTCGCCGCCTTTCGGCACGAAGCGCACGGCCTCGAAGCGTGCCTGAGGCGTCGCCTTCGCGGCGAACCAGTCGGCCTGCGGCAGCGCCTCGTCGCGCTGGACGTCGCCGGTCTCGGCGCTCGAAAGGTCGATGGTCACCGCCGCGTGGCCGGCCTCCGGAGCGGCCGGGTCGAAGACGATCTCGGCCTCGAAACGCTTGAAGCGGCCGGTGAACGGAACGCCGACCTGCGTACCGGAGAAGCCGAGGCGGCTCCTGGCCGCATCGACGGTCCAGTCCGCCGCGTCGGCGCAGGCGGGGATGGCGAGGAGCGCGGAGGCGAGAAGAAGGCGGGACATCATCGGGGCGTCTCCTGACGGCGCGCGCGCGGAAGCGACGGGAGGATCCGCCGCAGGGTGTCGTCGCGTAAGACGAAATGATGCCGCAAAGCGGCGCCCACATGGAGCGTGAGGAGCGCGATCAGGATCCAGGCACCGGATGCGTGGACGCGCTTCAGGACGGCCTCGGCCGTCGCCTTGTCCGTGAGATCGGCGAAGACCGGCAGGTGCGGCCAGGGCACGGTTCCGTACAGGACCGTCGGGATGTTGAACGGCGAGGCCGAGACAAGCGCCCATCCGACCAGCGGCAGGCCGAGGATCAGGCCGTAGAGCAGGCCGTGCGCGAGATGCGCGCCCTTCCGTTCCCAGGCCGGCATCGCCGTAGGCAGGGGCGGGGGCCCGTGGAAGGCGCGCCAGCCGAGCCGGAGCAGCGACAGCGCGAGCACGGTGATGCCGAGGGACTTGTGCCACTGGTAGAGCTGGAACCGGCGCATCGGCGCCAGATCCCCGTGCGTCATCGCGAGGCCGATGCCGAGGAGCGCGAGAACCAGGGCCGCGATCGCCCAGTGGAAGGCGATCGCGACATGGGTGTAGCGGAGAGGGACCGGGTCCACGCGCATAACGATCTCGGCCTTGAAGAGCTCTGACAGGTCCGTCTCGGGTGGGGCGGCCTCGCGCGGCGTCGCCCTATTCGGTGCGCTCGAAGGCGCCGGCGATGGCGAGGTGCAGCTCGTCCCCGATCAGCGGGACGTAAGTCTTCACGCCGAACTCCGAGCGCTTGATCGTGCCCTTGGCGTCGAAGCCGACGGTGTACTTCTTGCTCAGCGGGTTCACGCCGGCACCGACCAGGGTCACGTCGAGAGTCACGGCCTTGGTCACACCGTGAAGGGTCAGGTTGCCGGCGACCTTCGCCTTGTCCTTGCCCTCGGGCGTCACCTTCGTCGAGACGAAGGTCATCTCCGGGTACTTCGCGGCATCGAGCCACTGGTCGCCCTTGAGCTCGCCGGTGAGCTTGGCGCTGGTGGTGGTGACGGACGACACCGGGATGGTGATCTTGAGGCTGCTCTGCGTCGGGTTCTTCGGCTGCAGGTCGAGGGTGCCCGAGACCTCGGAGAACCCGCCGGAATAGTTCGAGAAGCCCATGTGCGAGACGGTGAACCCGACCTGGGTGTGCCCGGGGTCGACGGCGTAGGCGCCGGCCTGGATCTGCGCCGGATCGCGGGTCGGGGGAGTCTGCGCGAGCGCCGGGGCGGCGGCGAGCACGAGCGCGACGGATAGGATGGAGAGGCTAAAAGGCTTCACGAAAAGCTCCGGGCTGGCGGGCACGGCGGGGAACGCCGTTCGGAGCGCTCGGGATAGGCCGCTTCCCGACGGTGCGAAAGCGGGCTAATCGGCGACGCATGGTTGCGATTTCGGAAACCTTCACGGGTCATCTCGACGACGTGCGGGCCTTCTGCGCGGTGGTCGATCTCGGAAGCGTGACGCAGGCCGCCGCCTTCGTGCGCGAGACGAAGGGCAGCGTCAGCCGCCGCGTCTCGCGGCTCGAAGGCGTACTCGGCGTGACGCTGCTGGCGCGAACCTCGCGCGCGGTCTCGCCGACCGTCGAGGGGCTGGCCTTCCACGCTCGCGCACAGGAGAGCCTGGCGCTCCTCGACGCGGCGCTGGAGACGGCGCGCGGCACCCGCACCGAGCCGCGCGGACATCTGCGCGTCACCGCCTCGATCGATTTCGGCGTCGAGGTTCTGCCCGATCTCGTGGCAAGCTTCCGGGTCCACTACCCGCAGATCACCATCGAACTGCTGATCACCGACAACCGCCTGGATCTCGCCGCCAACCGCGTCGACCTCGCACTGCGGCTCGGGGGTGCCCATCCCGACAGCGGCTACATGGCGCCGATCCTGGCGGAACTGACGATCGGCCTCTACGCGTCCCCCGCCTACCTCGCGCGGCGGCCGGCGCCGGTCGATCTCGACGCGCTGGCGAGCCATGACGTGGTGTTCTCGCGCGAGCGCGTGGGCGCCTCGCAGATCGTGGTGTCGGACCAGCAGGGCCGCGAGGCGCGGATCGACCTTCGCCCCGTGGTGCGGGCGACGGATTTCGCCACGGTGCTGCGCCTGACGCTGGCCGGCGTCGGGATCGGCCACATCCCGAGCCTCGTCGCCGCCAAGGCGCTCGAGGCCGGAACGCTCGTTCCGGTCATGCCGGAATGGGCGAGCCGCGGCGGCACGCTCCGCGCGGTGAGCCTTGCCGGACGCGAGTTGCCGGCGCGCGTGCGCCTGTTCCGCGAGCATGTCCGCGTGGCATTGGGGCGCGCATCGGCCGCGAAGGGAAAGGCCGATCCGGCGTAAGGGCGAACGCTCATTCCCGGCCTCGTCGCGAGGCCGGGAGGTTCGGCAGGGCATGCCCGGCCCGCTCAGTCCATGGCCGCCGCTTCCAGCGTGACCGGCTTCGTCCGGGACGGAGAGACCACGACGCGGTCGCCGACGCGGCTGATCTCGATCGTCTCGGCCGGCGCTTCCGCCTGACGCGGGGTCGAGAGCGTCACGCTCTGGTCG
>CAZZZJ010000284.1:0-5002 GCA_964658355.1 Beijerinckiaceae bacterium | reverse complement strand
GCGTCCTGCCGCGCATCACCGGCGTCGCGCTCGCCGGCTTCGCGGGTCTGACGGCGCTGCTGCTGCACGCGTTTTGGCAGTTCTCCGGTCCGGCGGCGGTTGCCGAGCGCACCTTGCTGCTGGCCGATCTCGGCCTGGCGGGCGGCTTCCTGATCTACGCGCTGACCGGCCCCGGCGCCTGGAGCTGGCAGGGCTGGCGTTCCGGCGCGAGCAGCCGCCCGGCCGCGAAATCCGGCTCCAGATCGGCAGGCAAGGGCGTCCCGAAAGCCGGCGCCAACTCCAATCGGCCCCGCCGCGCCAAGGCGGCCTGAGGCGGCCCGTCTCCGATCGGTGGTTCGGTCTACGCCGAGCCCAGGGCGATGAGCCCGAGATGCCCGGCGATGCCGAGGAACGCCAGAAACCCGATCCCGAAGACGCGGCCGCGCAGCGTCACGTCGTCGGTCAGGGTCTGCACCAGCATGTGCAGGAGGCGACCGGCCACGAACAGCCACGCGAAGGCGACGTCGAGCCTGCCGACCGCGCCCATCGCCGCCAGCAGCGCGATGCATCCGACCATGAGCACCGGCAGCTCGAACTGGTTCGCGAGGTTTCGGGTGATCCGCGCGATCGGGCGCGGCTCCTCCCGGCCGAGCACGAAGGCGTCCGCGGTGACGGTGCCGCGGGCGACGGCACGCAGGCGCACGACCGACAGCCAAACGTAGAGCGCGAGGATGAGCCCGATCTGAGCCATCACCGGTTGCAGAATCAGGGCGTTCACGAAAGGCCTCCGCGGCTGGCTTCGGGGTCTCCTCAGTTCCGCCCCGGCGCGCCCTCGGGCGCGGCCCGTGCGATCATCCGGCCTGAGACCTCCGCACCGGCATCGGGCGCAAGCTGGCGGAAGGGGAAGACCGAGGCGGCCGAGATCAGCGCCACCGCGAAGAAGGCCGGGCCGAAATCCGCGGCCTCGATCGCGCTGCGGCCGTGCCATCCGGCGGCGCCTTCCAGCGCCAGCGCGCCCAGCGTCACGCCGAGGCTCAACGAGATCTGCTGCGCGACGCTGGCGAGGCTCGTGCCCGCGCTCATCTCGGCCTTCTCGAGGTCGGCGTAGGCGATGGCGTTGACACAGGTGAACTGGAGCGAGCGCAGGCAGCCCCCGAGGAACAGGATGCCGATCATCAGCCCGTGCGGCGTGCTCGCGGTGTAGAGGCCGTTCACCGCGAGGAAGAGGGCGGCGAACACGGCGTTGCCGACCATGACCGGTCGAAAGCCGTAGCGGCGCAGGATCCGGGGGCCGACCGTCTTCACGAACATCGCCCCGGCCGCGGCCGAGAACGTGATCAGCCCCGATTGCAGGGGATCGAGCCCGAAGCCCACCTGCAGCATCAGCGGCAGCAGGAACGGGATCGCCCCGGTGCCGATGCGGAACAGGCTGCCTCCCACGACCGCGATGCGGAAGGTCGGGTGGCGCATCAGGTCGAGGCGCAGGACCGGATGCGCCATCCGCCGCGAATGCCGGAAATAAAGCGCGAGGAGGACGACGCCGCACCCGAGGCTCGCCCCGGTCATCCAGCCCGGCAGCAAATGCCGGCCGGTCGAGGCGAGGCCGAGCATCAGGGCGGCGAGACCGGGCCCGAGCATGGCGAAGCCGACGAGGTCGAGCGGCGGACGTTCGGCCTCGCGGATGTCCTCGAAGTACAGGGTGGCGAGAACGATCCCGACGATGCCGATCGGGATGTTGATGAAGAAGATCCAGCGCCAGTCGAGGTAGGTGGTGATCAGGCCGCCGAGGGGCGGACCCATGATCGGGCCGATCAGCGCCGGGATCGTGAGGTAGGCGAGCGCCGAGACCAGCTCGGCCTTCGGCACGCTGCGCAGGATCACGAGGCGGCCGACGGGCACCATCATCGCGCCGCCCAGGCCCTGCAGGAAGCGCGCGGCGACGAATCCGGCCAGCCCGTTGGACACGGCACAGGCGACGGAGCCGGCCATGAACACCGCGATCGCCGCCCGGAACACCGTGCGCGAGCCGTAGCGGTCGGCCATCCAGCCGCTGATCGGGATGAAGATCGCCAGGCTCACGAGGTAGGCCGTGAGCGCGAGCTTCAGGGCGATCGGGTCCTCGCCGAGGCTCGCTGCGATGGTCGGCAGCGCCGTGGCGATCACCGTCGAGTCGGTGTTCTCCATGAACAGGGCGGTTGCGACGACGAGGGGGACGATCTGGGATGCGCGCATCGGGCCGGGGACAGCGTTCGGGGCGCCCGGCATCGCAGCGACGGCGGGGCGGGCGCCGCAGCGCTTGGCACGGGATGCCCGCCCGGTCGATCCGTGGCGGATCGGCCACGCTTTGTTTCCGAACATGGCTGAGCGAAGCCCCGACCCTTCCGAGACGGTCGGTTCGGTCTTAAGCCTTGCGGTAACCAGGCCGCCTGTCCGCGCGGTGCCTCGACCTTCCGTCGGGGGCGCCCGGGACAGTGCTGCGATATCCGCGAAAGTGACAGGATGCTCCGTCCGTCGACCCTGCCCCGATCGCTGCCGCGGCTCGTCGCCGCTTCGGCGGTGATGTTCGCCCTTTCCGCCTGCGGCACCGTGCTCCTCAACGATGTCGGCTCGCTCAGCCGCTACGACCGGCTCCGGGCGAGCACCGAGGCCTCGACCACGGCGCGGCTGTACGCCGATGCCGGCGCACTCGCCGGGACGAAGACCGTCCGGATCATCCCGACGCAGTTTCCCGCCGCCGTGGCAGGCGCCGCCGGCATCAGCGAGGCGGAGCGCCGCCTCGTGGCCAACAACGCCGACCGCGCGCTCTGCTACGAGCTGTCGCTGCGCTACGACGTGGTGTCGAGCCGCAATGCCGACCTGACGGTGCGCGCCCAGGTGACCCGCATCGACCAGACCGGCCTGATCGGTGCCGGCGCCACCATCGGCACCTCCGCCGCCGTCACGGTTGCCGGCCAGGTCGGGATCGGTTTCGCGGAGGGGCTCGGCCGCATCCCGATCCCGCGCGTCCCGATCGGACTCGGGAGCCTCACCGTCGAGGCCGAAGCGCTCGACCGCCGGCACGAACAGCGGGCGGCGATGGTCTGGGGCGGGGCGGCCAACTCGTTCACGAGCCAGCCGCGCTACTCACGGATCAGCGACGCCTACGACCTCGCCGGCGATTTCGGCCAGGATTTCGGCTTCTACCTCGCCACCGGCGAGGATCCGTTCAAGGCCGCGCTGACCCTGCCGAACTGGGACCGCATCCGCGTGACCACGCTGGGCGAGGCGCCCCTCGATCCCGATTGCGAGGCCTACGGCCGCGCGCCGGGCGTCGACGGCATCCTGACCGATTACATCGGCCTGCCGCCGGACTATTCCGACAAGGGACCGCGCATCCGCTGACCTGAGGTGGGCGGCGGGGATGCCATGCGGCGGACGCAACCGGCCCACGCGGCGTTTATCCCGCGTCGCGCCGCGTTGCCGCCTTTGCGGGTCCCGCACCGCATGATACTGGCCCGTGCCAACCCGCTCCACGCCGCACCCGACCGTTCGTCGGCCCGGCTGCCATCCAGGACCGTTGGCTCATGGCTCGTCTCAGCTCCGCTTCGATCATCGAGGGCCTGACCTTCGACGACGTCCTCCTGCGCCCGGCGGCCTCCTCGGTGATGCCGACGGAAGTCGACGTCGCGACGCAGCTGACCCGCACGATCAGCCTGAACCTGCCGATCGTCGCCTCGGCCATGGACACGGTCACCGAGGCGCCGATGGCCATCGCCATGGCGCAGAACGGCGGCCTCGGCGTCATCCACCGCAACCTCGAGCCGGCCGAGCAGGCCGAGCAGGTCCGCCTCGTCAAGAAGTACGAGTCGGGCATGGTGCTGAACCCGATCACCATCCACCCTGACGAGACCCTGGCGGACGCCTTCGAGGTGATGAAGGTCAACCGCATCTCCGGAATCCCGGTCGTCGAGCGCGGACCCAACGGCTCCCGCGGCAAGCTCGTCGGCATCCTCACCAACCGCGACGTGCGCTTCGCGACGCACCCGGCCCAGCCCGTCTCCGAGCTGATGACCCGCGACCGGCTGATCACGGTGCGCGAGGGCGTCACCCAGGACGAGGCCAAGCACCTCCTGCACCAGTTCCGCATCGAGAAGCTGCTGGTGGTCGACGACCACTACCGCTGCATCGGCCTGATCACGGTCAAGGACATCGAGAAGCAGGTCACCTACCCGAAGGCGGTCAAGGACGAGCAGGGCCGGCTCCGGGTGGCGGCGGCCACCACCACCGGCGATTCCGGCTTCGAGCGGGCCGAGCGCCTGATCGATGCCGGCTGCGACGTGATCGTGGTCGACACCGCGCACGGCCACTCGATCAAGGTGCTCGACAGCGTGCGTCGGGTGAAGCAGCTCTCCAACGCTGTCCAGGTCATCGCCGGCAACGTCGCGACCCGCGAGGGCACAAAGGCGCTGATCGATGCCGGCGCGGACGCGGTCAAGGTCGGGATCGGGCCGGGCTCGATCTGCACCACCCGGATCGTCGCCGGCGTCGGCGTGCCGCAGCTCACCGCGATCATGGAGGCGGTCGAGGCCGCCCACGACGGCGGCATTCCGGTGATCGCCGACGGCGGCATCAAGTATTCCGGCGACCTCGCCAAGGCGATCGCCGCGGGCGCCTCGGTGGCGATGCTCGGCTCGCTGCTCGCGGGCACGGACGAGGCGCCCGGCGAGGTGTTCCTGTACCAGGGCCGGTCCTACAAGAGCTATCGCGGCATGGGCTCCGTCGGCGCGATGGCCCGCGGCTCGGCCGACCGCTACTTCCAGGCCGAGGTCAACGACACCCACAAGCTCGTGCCGGAGGGCATCGAGGGGCAGGTGCCGTACAAGGGCCCGGTGGCGGCCGTGCTGCACCAGCTCGCCGGTGGCCTGCGCGCCGCGATGGGCTACGTCGGCGCGCCGACCGTGCCCGACTTCCAGGAGCGGGCGCAGTTCATCCGCATCACCAATGCGGGCCTGCGCGAGAGCCACGTCCACGACGTGACGATCAC
>CAZZZJ010000283.1:0-5004 GCA_964658355.1 Beijerinckiaceae bacterium | reverse complement strand
GTGCTGACGTGCGGCGGGTTCGAGAACGCCCCCGTGATGGTCCGCAACTACGTGGCAGGCCTGCCCACGGTCTACCCCGTCGGGACGCCCTACAACACGGGTGACGGCATCCGCATGGGGATCGAGGTCGGTGCCGACCTCTGGCACATGAACAACGTCTCGGGCCCGATCCTGTCCTTCAAGGCTCCCGACATCCCGGTCGCCCAGTGGCTGAACCTGCCGCACGGGAAAAGCTACCTCTTCGTCGGTGCCGACGGAAGCCGCTTCACGATGGAGGGCGAGCCGTGCTCGGTAGGCGACGCCCACGGCAAGGTGAGGCGGCACGGACATTGGCAGCAACAGATCCTGCCCCTGCCGATCCATATGATCTTCGACGAGACCTACCGAAAGTCGGGGCACATCGGGAAGGCCGGGGCGGACTGGGACGTCAGTCACGGCAACCGTTACGACTTCAGCGACGACAACCTGCGCGAGGTGGCGAAGGGCTGGATCAAGACGGCAGATACGCTTTCGGGCCTGGCGGGCCTGATCGGCATTCCGGCGGATGCCCTGGAGGGGACGGTCGCTCGCTTCAACGTGGCCGCCAGGGAGGGATACGACCCGGAGTGGGGCCGGAAGGCGAATACCCTCGCCCCGCTTGAGACGGGTCCGTTCTACGCGATGGAACTGACCCCGGCCTTCGTGAACACGCAAGGCGGTCCGAGGCGGGATGCGCATGCGCGGATCGTCGGCGTCGACGGCAAGCCCATCGGACGCCTGTTCTCGGCCGGCGAGCTCGGCTCGATCTACTCCTTCCTCTACCAGGGTGGGGGCAACATCGCCGAATGCTTCGCCTTCGGTCGGGTCGCCGGGCGCAACGCGGCGCATGAGGCGGACGCCGGTGGCGCGGCGCGGTCCTGACCCCCGTACTCGATTGCCTCGTCGTCGGCGGCGGACCCGCAGGGCTGACCGCCGCGATCTACCTCGGCAGGTTCCGACGCAGCGTGCTGTCCGTCGACAAAGGGTGGAGCCGCGCCAAGTGGATCACCCTCACCCATAACCTGCCGGGCTTTGCCGATGGCATCTCCGGGCCGGACCTGCTGGCCCGGATGCGCGATCAGGCACGTCGGTATGGCGCCACGCTGGAGCACGGCACCGTCGAGACGCTGCAGCGCGACGCCGACGGCCTGTTCCAGGCCAAGATGGGCGAGACCGAGGTGACCGCGCGAACCGTCCTCCTCGCGGCGGGCGTGATCGAGAACGACCCACCCCTCCCTCACGTCGCGGAGGCGGTGAGGAGCGGGCTCGTACGGACCTGTCCGATCTGCGATGGCTACGAGGCCATCGGCAAGACGATCGCCGTGCTCGGGAACGGCGAGCATGCGGCCGCAGAGGCGGTGTTCATCCGGACCTTCTCGGCGCAGGTCACCCTGTTGATGCCCGCATCCGGCGACGGGGGATTGTCGTCGGACACACGTTCCGCCCTGTCGGCGGCCGGCATCGCGATCCTTCCGGTCGCGGTGGGGTCCGTGGCCCTGGAAACGACCGACGTCACGGCCGTCGGCGTCGCGAACGGGGCCATTCACAGATTCGACAGGGTGTATTCGGCCTTCGGGGTCGTGTCCCAATCCATGCTGGCGGTCGCCGTCGGCGCGAAGGTCGATGCCGCGGACCGGCTCTACGTTGACGGACACCAGGAGACGTCGATCCCGGGTCTTTTCGCGGCCGGCGACCTCGTCCGCGGCCTGAACCAGATCGCCGTCGCAGAGGGCGAGGCCGCGATTGCCGCGACCGCGATCCACAACCGGCTGGAGAGGATCTTAGCCTGAGAAGGGTACCACCGAGCGCGGTGGCTGGGTGACGAACGAGGTGAGCGCGATCCCAGTCGAGGCTCACGCATCCTGCAGATCGTGCAGGGCCCTGTAGGCCTTGAACAGGACGCGGGGGTCGAACTTGCCCTGGTAGACGGCGGGCGGTTCGCGTTCGAGGCCGAGCAGGCCGTAGACCGCCACCTGGGCCGAGCGGATCGAGTATTCGACCGTGAACACCACGTCGTCGGGCAACTCGCAGAACTGTCCCATGAGGCCGAGGTTCGTCGTGCCCCTCGGGATCACCTGTGGCCGGTCGCCGGGCTCGCGCGGCAGGAACTGGCTGGTGATGAAGGGCATCATGCAGGGGATGCAGATGGCCTTCTCCAGGATCGCGGCGGCCTCCGCTTCGATCCGCAGGTGCCCGAGGATCTCGGTCATGATCTCCCGCCCGGTGCAGGCCGACATCGGCTTCTTGACGAAGTTGCCCGGCGCGTCGACCGCGAGCCCGTAGCCCCAGAACACGCCGACATCCTCTGGCTGTCCGATGAAGTGGGGCTGGAACGGGATGACGATGGAGGCGAGCCAGTTCGAGCGCGGGAAGGTGACGAGGCCGCCCTCGCCGGGCACGTTGCCGGTGAAGTCGCGGACCAGCCGGAGGAAGGTCGGGTCGTGCAGGGTGGTGGTGAACGAGACCCACTTGGATCGGTCGATGCGGTCGGCGAAGACCTCGGGGCGGCCGAACTCCGGGCGGCCTGTTGCCAGGCGTTCCCAGAGCGTCCAGGCGCCGCCGTCCGTCTTGCCCCTGAGGACGGGGACGCTGTCCATGCCGCCCAAGGAAGACCCTTCGGTCATCGAGCCCAACGTGACGAGGACGATATCGTCGGCACGCACTCGGATCTCGCCGGCTACGCCCATCCGCTCGGTCAGGATGCGCCAGACGCTTCTGGCGCCCTCCTGCCCGACGAGCCCCACGTCGGTCACCCGCGTGTCGAGGGCGAAGACGACGCCGCGCTCGTCGAGCCACTTGCGCAGTGGCAGCACCATCGAATCGTACTGGTTGTAGACCGTCCGCATGATGCCCTGCAGGCGGTTGAAGCCCGACACCATGTGGGCGAACCGGACGAGGTAGCGCCTGAACTCGACCACGCCGTGCCAGGGCTGGAACGCGAAGGTCGTGCACCACATGAACCAGAAGTTGGTCTTGAAGAACGACGGATCGAACTGCTCGGCGATGGTGGTCTTGCCGAGCATCCCTTCCGGCATGAGGGCGAGGCGCTCGATGGTCAGGATGTGTCCCTCGCTCAGGCCGAACCGAGGGGCCACCTTGCGTTCCCCGTTGCTGACGAGGCGCGCCTTCGACGAGGTCTTCATCGTCTCGTTCCAGGCGAAGGTCTCCTGGGTCACGGTCCGTGTGCCGTCGAGCGTCGGGATCGAGGCGAACAGGTCGAAGGTGCAGAGGTACTTGGCTTCCAGCATGCGGCCGCCGCGCAGGACGTAGCCGTCCGTCGGGTTGCCTGATCCATCGAGGGCGCCACCGAGGACGCTGGTCTCCTCGATCACGGTGATGTCGCATCCGGGGATGTCGCCGTCGCGGATGAGGAAGGCCGCCGCCGCAAGGGAGGCGATCCCGCCGCCGACGAGGTAGGCTTTCCGGTCGGCGCGGGCGATGGGGTCGGCATGGGCCATGCGGTGTCTCGCCTTTGAGCGTGTCCTCGCCGCGCCGGCATCGCTGTGCCGCCGGATCGAGGACGAAAGGCTCCGATGTCGAAGCGCACGCCGAGACTATTCGCCGGGCCTTTTGCGTCTTTGATCCAAGACAAAGCCGCTCTTCGGGATGGGGCGCATAGACGTTCGGCGATGCGTTCGTGCCTGGGGCGCGACATCGGACGAAGGTCACCGCCGATGCGCCTTTCCGCTCTGCTCCTTTCCGTTGCATTCGCCGTGGCGATAACCGACGCGGGCTCGGCCCAGGCCACCCTCCCGAACGATGACGTGAACATCGCGAACAATCCCGGCACGGTGAAGGACGACCTGTCCGCCCGGGTCGAGGCCCTGGACTGCACCTGCCGCAATACGGCGCCGGATGCGGCCGCTGCGGCAGATCCGAAAAGCGGCGGCGCGCCGGGCGACCTCATCGTCGATTGCAGCTGCCGCACGACCGTTCCGGACACGACCGGAACCCTGGGCATTCCGTCCGGGCCCGAGGCCACGGCGCCCGGGTCGGCCGGCGGCGGTTCGGCTCCGCCGCGCTGACGGCCATCGCGGTGTCCGCTCGCCGCCCCGCACCATCCCGGAAAGGTCGATCATGAAAAGGCCCGCGCACACGACGGCCATCGACGAGTTCCAACGCGAGACCTGGGACGACGATGGCGGAGCAGGCCTGACGGGACCACGCACGACGAGCCGGGTCCCGCCCAAAGCTCCGGCATTCCCGAACTTTGGCCGCGTCCCACCGGACCGGACGCCGCGAAGGCCCGGTCCGGGCATTCCGCAGACCACCGCTCGAACCTGATCCATCACGAGCCCCGACGCCGGCGGCAAAGCATGCCGACCGGCGGTCCCCCCACCACAGACATCTCGGAGACCACCATGTCCAAGGCCATCGGCATCGACCTCGGCACCACCAACTCCTGCGTCGCCGTCCTCGACGGGGCGAAGGCGCAGGTCATCGAGAACGCGGAAGGCGCGCGGACCACGCCGTCCATCGTCGCCTTCACCGAGAGCGGCGAGGTGCTGGTGGGCCAGCCGGCCAAGCGCCAGAGCATCACCAACCCCGAGAACACCATCTCGGCGATCAAGCGCCTGATCGGCCGACGCTACGACGATCCGCTGACCGAGAAGGACAAGGCCATGGTCGGCTACAAGATCGTGCCCGGCCCCAACGGCGACGCCTGGGTCGAGGTGAAGGGCAAGACCTACAGCCCGAGCCAGATCAGCGCCTACATCCTGACGAAGATGAAGGAGACCGCGGAGGCCTTCCTCGGCGAGAAAGTCACCAAGGCCGTCATCACCGTCCCGGCCTACTTCAACGACGCGCAGCGGCAGGCCACCAAGGACGCCGGCCGCATCGCCGGGCTGGAGGTGCTCCGCATGATCAACGAGCCCACGGCGGCCGCGCTGGCCTACGGGCTCGATAAGAAGGGCAGCGGCAAGGTCGGCGTCTACGACCTCGGCGGCGGCACCTTCGACGTCTCGTTCCTTGAGATCGGCGACG
>CAZZZJ010000282.1:0-5025 GCA_964658355.1 Beijerinckiaceae bacterium | reverse complement strand
GCTGGTCCGGCCCGCTGCGGATCGACCACGCCGTCATGGCGGACGCCCTCGACGTCGAGCCCGTGCGGGCGGCGCTGACCCGGCTCGGCCTCGGCGCGGCGGGACAGCTGGCGCCGCCGCAGCGTGCGCGGCTCGTCGCGCTGCTCGCCAAGGCCGAGGCGCCGTCCGACGGTCGCCTGCGCGGCCGTCGCACCACCATGCTCACCGATTCCGACATCGCCGCGACGCGCCACGCCCGCGGCTTCGTCGGCGGTGTGCTGGCCGGCCTCGTCGGCCATGCCGAGCTCTACGTCTCGGGGGGCGCCGAGCATCAGGGCCCCGATGGTGGCGGCCCCGTCGCGATCATCGCCGAAGCTCCGTCGAGAGGCCGCCCATGACGTCGTCACCGCCGGCCCCGACCCCGGCGACCCCCCGCGCCATCGCCGTCGAGACCGTCGGCATGACGAAGCGCTTCGGCGCCTTCGCGGCGCTCGACGACGTGTCGATGAAGATCGCGGCCGGCGGCTTCCACGCGCTGCTCGGCGAGAACGGCGCCGGCAAGTCCACGCTGGTGAAGTGCGTGATGGGCTTCTATGCCCCGAGCGCCGGCACGGTGCTGGTGGACGGCCGCGAGGCCGAGATCACCAATCCGAAGGGCGCGCAAGGACGCGGCCTCGGCATGGTCTACCAGCACTTCACGCTGGTGCCCTCGCTCACGGGCGCCGAGAACCTCGTGATCAGCCGCGCCGACGCGCCCTCGGTGATCGCCTGGGGCCGCGAGCGCGCGCGGCTTTCCGCCTTCATGGCCGGCATGCCGTTCCGGCTGAACCTCGACCGGCCGGTGGCGGAACTGGCGGCCGGCGAGAAGCAGAAGCTCGAGATCGTCAAGCAGCTCTACCTCGAGGCGCGTTTCCTGATCCTCGACGAGCCGACCTCGGTGCTGACGCCGGCCGAGGCCGAGGAGGTGCTGGGGCTTCTCCGCGCGATGACCGATCGCGGCGACCTCACCGTGCTGATGATCAGCCACAAGTTCCGCGAGGTCGAGACCTTCGCCCGGACACTGAGCGTGCTCCGGCGCGGTCGGCTGGCCGGCGGCGGCGCGGTCGGCGACCTCTCCCGCGACGACATGGCGGCGATGATGATGGGCGAGCGCAAGGTGCGCGTGCCGGCGGCCCGCGTCGGCGCGCCGGACGGGACCCGCGAGATCCTGCGCATCGAGGGCGTGACCGCCACCGACGCGTCGGGCCTGCGCCACATCGCGGTCGAGGCCCTGGCGGTGCGCGCCCGCGAGATCGTCGGCATCGCCGGCGTCTCGGGCAACGGACAGAAGGAGCTGGCCGACGTGCTCGGCGGGCAGGTCCGCGCCACCGGCGGCCGGGTGATGGTGGCCGGCGCGCCCTATGGCGGAACGCGGGCCGAGAGCCGGGCGCGAAGGGTCCGGTTCATTCCGGAGGAGCCGCTGCGCAACGCCTGCGCGCCGCGGATGTCGGTGGTCGAGAACCTCGGCTTCCGCGCCTTCGACCGGCGTGGCGACGACCCGGCGGCCAAGCCGACTTTCTGGCTCGACCGCGGCGCGATGGCCCGGCGCGGCCGCGACCTGATCGAGCGGTTCAAGGTGAAGACCGCCTCCTCCGAGGCGCCGATCGCGACGCTGTCGGGCGGCAACGTGCAGCGCGCGGTGCTCGCCCGCGAGCTGACCGACCCGGTCGACCTGCTGATCGTGGTCAACCCGTGCTTCGGCCTCGACTTCTCGGCCGTCTCAGAGATCCGCAACCGGATCGTGGCCGCGCGCAACGCCGGCGCCGCAGTGCTGCTGATCAGCGAAGACCTCGACGAGATCCTGGAGCTGTCCGACCGCGTCGTGGTGATGTCGGAGGGCCGCCTCGTCTACGAGACCCCGGCCGCCACCGCCGAGGCGGCGACGATCGGCCGTCACATGGCGGGGCATCACTGACACGGACGATCCCGAGAGGTCTGAGATCCGGACTCAATGGGCCTCGATCGGCCCCGAGGCCCGCTGCGGCTTCTTCAGGATGGCGACGACGCCGAGGCTGAGCACGAGGCTGACGCCGACGAGCCAGAACCCGTCGGCGTAGGCCATCACGGTGGCTTCGCGCCGGACCTGGGCGGCCAGCAGGCCGAGGGCGGCGCCCTTCGCGGCGGCCTGGTCGGCGATGTGCCCGTGCAGGCCCGCGGCCAGGGCCGCGAGGCGGTCCTGCGTCCGCGCGGCGTTCACGGTGATCGCCTCGGCCAGCACCGAGAAGTGTATGTGCTCGCGCCGGTCGATCATCGTCGAGAGCATGGCGATGCCGATCGAGCCGCCGAGGTTGCGCATCATGTTCGACAGCGCCGAGGCGTCGGCAGTGTCGCGCGGGGCGAGGCCCGCCGTCGAGAGCTGCGAGAGCGGGATCGTGAACAGCGGCTGGCCGATGGCCCGCATCAGCTGCGGCAGGATCAACTGGTCGGCGCCGACGTCGTGGGTCAGGCCGACGTTGATCCAGCAGCTCGCGATGAAGAACAGCGTCCCGGTCACCACTAGCAGCCGGGCGTCGAAGGCGCGCATGATCAGCGGCATCATCGGGAACAGCAGCAGCTGCGGCAGCCCCGACCACATCACGACGTAGCCGATCTGCTGGGCGTTGTAGCCCTGGATCTGCGCGCAGTAGACCGGGATGATGTAGATCGAGCCGAACGAGACCGCGCCGAGCACCGTCATCAGCACGCACGATCCCCCGACCGAGCGGTTGGCGAGCACCCGCAGGTTGATGAAGGGCCGCTCCGCCACGAGTTCGCGCACGATGAAGCCGGCGATGCCGATGGCGGCGAGCCAGCTCGCCTCGACGATGACGGGGGAGCCGAACCAGTCCTTCCGCTGGCCCTCTTCCAGCACGTAGGTCAGGGCCGGCAGGCCGGTGGCCATCAGGCCGATGCCGATCCAGTCGCCCTTCAGGAGCTCGGCCCAGCGCGCCGGCACGTCGTCGAAGGCGCCGAGCTGGATCGCGGCCGCGAGCGGGCCGAAGAGGAGGTTCAGGTAGAAGATGTAGTGCCAGGACAGGTTGTCGGTGAGCCAGCCCCCGACCGTTGGGCCGATGGCCGGCGCGAAGGTTGCGGTCAGCCCGAACATCGCGATGCCGATCGGCTGCTGGCTCTTCGACAGGCGCGTGCGCACGATGACGATGGCGGTGGGGATCAGCACGCCGCCCGTGAAGCCCTGGCCGGCCCGGAACAGGATCATCTGGCTCAAGCTCGTCGAGAGCGCACAGGCGAGCGAGAAGCCGGTGAACAACATCGTGTTCACGGCCAGGTACCGGCGCAGGCCGATCACCGAGGAGAGCCATCCGGTGAGCGGGATCACGATGATCTCGGCCATGAGGTAGGCGGTCGAGATCCAGCTTCCCTCCTCGGTCGAGGCGCCGAGCGCGCCCTGGATGTCGGAGAGCGACGCGTTGGTGATCTGGATGTCGAGGATGGCGGTGAACGCGCCGAGGATCGCGCCGAACACGGCGAGCCAGTCGCGCGCGCTGGCCTTCGCCTCGGGCGCAACCGCCGCCGCGCTCATCGCGGGAGCGCCTCGCTGACGAGGGCGGCGCCCGGCCGGCTCCCGCGGGGCGCTTCCGGCTCCGCGGGGTCGGCCAGGTGCACCGTCGCCTCGACGGACAGACCGGCGCGCAGGCGCCGGAGCATCGGATCCGATGCGTCGATGGAGACCCGCACCGGCACGCGCTGGACGACCTTGGTGAAGTTGCCGGTGGCGTTCTCGGGCGGCAGCAGGGCGAACTGCGCGCCCGTTCCCGGCGAGAAGCTCTCGATCCGGCCCTGGAAAGCATGCTCGCCGAGCGCGTCGACCGTGAAGGTGACGTGCTGGCCCTCCATCATCTGCCCGGTCTGGGTCTCCTTGAAGTTCGCCACGAGGTAGATGTCGCGGCCCGTCGGCACGACCGTGAGCAGGCCGGTGCCGGCCGACACGAATTGCCCGACCCGAAGCGCGCGGTCGCCGACCATGCCGGCGGCGGGGGCGGCGATCGTCGTGTAGCTGAGGTTGAGCTGCGCCTGCTCGACCTTGGCCCGCGCGCCGTCCAGGCTCGCGCGGGCGCTCGCCTCCAGCGCCTTCAGGCCCTCCACCTGCTTTCGGGCGGCCTCCAGCGAGGCGATGGCCTTCTCGTGCGCGGCCCGCTTCTGGCGCAGGTCGGCATCGGCCTGCTGCTGCCGCTGCGCCGTGCCCGAGCCGGTCTGCAGCAGGTTCTGGTAGCGGGCGTATTCCTTGGTGGCGAAGTCGAGGGCCGCGTCGGTGTTCTCGACCTCGGCCCTGGCGGAGGCGACCTGCGCCTGCTGCTGCAGGATGGCGGCCGCGGTTCCGATGAGCTGGGCGCGGTTCTTCTCGACGTCGGCCTGCGCCTGCCTGAGCGCGATCCGGTACTCGCGGTCGTCGAGCCGCGCGACCACGTCGCCGGCCTTCACCGGCTGGTTGTCGCCGACCAGCACCTCGGCGACGTGGCCGGCGATGCGGGGCGCCACCGTCACCTTGTCGGCCTGCAGGTAGGCGTCCTCGGTGGTCTCCAGGAATCGGCCGACGGTCCACCAGTGCCAGCCGTAGCCGCCGCCGCCGCCGAGCACGGCGAGGAGGAGCACGGGGAGGATCAGGCGGGACTTCCGACGTTTCCGGACGGGCGCTGCCATGGGTGCGGCAGTGGCCGGATCGGTCGGGGAAGTGTCGGTGGAGCGTGATTGCATCGACTGGCCAACAACGAAACGATACGGTATCGTTGTATTACGATCGAGGGTCCGGTCTGACAAGGAGGACGGTCATGACGCGAGCCGCCACGGCCCTGGCTGCCGGCATCGCGGACCAGCCCCGGCGCAGCGGTGGGCGCCCGACCCGGGAGGAGTCCGCGCGGCGCGAGGCGCGCATCGTCGAGGTCGCGACCCGGCTGTTCATCGAGCGCGGCTTCGACGCCACCTCGATCGACGCGGTCGCGGAGGCGGCCGGCGTCAGCAAGCCGACCCTGTATTCCCGCTATCGCGACAAGCGGGCCCTGTTCGAGGCGG
>CAZZZJ010000281.1:0-5025 GCA_964658355.1 Beijerinckiaceae bacterium | reverse complement strand
CACACGAATCCGCAAAAACCTGCCGCGTTCCCCTAATCTGCCAAAGTAGTGCTAGGCATCGCATACGCACGCCTCCGCCCATCAGGGGCGCAGTTTCCGGCACGGAGCGGCTAACCTATGGATCTTCGCATGATGATGGCGCGTGCTTGTGTCCTGTCGACCGTCCTCGCGGCTCTGCTCGGGTCGTCGGTCCTTGCTTCGGCCGACCAGCTTCTGCCGCAGAGGCGCATTCTCGACTCTGGAGTGAACAGCGGAGACATCCTGTTCGGATCGCTTAAGATCGGAAGGCATCAGTCCGGCAAGACGACCCTGACGCCCGATGTTCTGCAGATCCAGGGTCCCGGCTCCACCGGCCCGATCGATGGGATGAGCGTTACCGGTACGGGCGGCGCCCTTCGATCCATGGCCGACCGTGTCAACGACGTTGCCCGACCTGAGGACTATGTCCAGGTCACCGACCCCGATAACACGCTCTCGATCCAGCGGGCGGCGAGTACGGGGCGTGTTGTCGCCCTGCGCGATGGCAAGGTCTACATGGTATGCAAGAGCATCGTCGGGACTAAGTTCACGGGCTATGGGGCGACGATGCGCGCTTGCCCGAAGTTTCCCCCGCCGCGCTACACGCCTCCCGTCGAGAACAACGACGCCAGTTTTCTGTCCAACCCGGCGTGGGTGAATGACCCTTACACTGGGCAGCGCGACAGCAAACTTTCCGTCTATGGAATAACCTTTGATGCTACGCCGATCACGACCTTCCCTACCGGGGGGTTCCACGCCATCGGTTTCCGGAATGCGGATGGTATCATTGTCCGAGATGTGATGTGTCTTGGAGCTGGTGATTGCGCAGCATTCCGAAACAGCTCCCAGACTTATATCGGCAACAGCCAAAGCCTCCTCACCACAAATGCCGGCTTCGATCATTTCGAGTTTCCAAAAAATGCCGTCGTGGAGAATAGTTACACCGAATGCTTTAATACTCCATTGAAGAGCGGCGCAGGCGTTCAGTTTACGGCAGCTTCGGCTCTAGGAGGCCTCAGCCCTAGTGATCCAAACTACAGGACCGACCCCGCGGGCTCCTCTGGCACGAACCTCACATCACGCGGCAACATCGTGAAGCACTGCGATGTCGGCATAGCGTTCAACATCCTTAACAGCGTCTCGTCGCTCGACAACATCGCGTCCGAGAACGACACGGTGGATCTCGCGCTTGACGGGCCGCAGGGTGCCGGAAGGTCGCTGCCCCTTGGCATTCAGGTTACAGGCAACATCACCTCCGGTCGCGTCTCCCGCTTACGCGTATCCAATTGCACGGGCGGGAACCCCATCGCGCTGACCCCGGATGGGGTATCGGGTGTCCCCTCGCTCGTTCTGGTGGTGGATCCGGTTGTCACCAACTGCAACGTGGGCCCAGGCGGCGTGGGGGTGTTTAACATCCAGGGGCCACTCAATGTCCTGCGCGGCGCGATCCTCAAGGGCGGCACTTACAACTACGCCGCGTACACTACTGATCCGACGACTGAGATTTCGGGTACGATGGACCCTGGTGTTCTCGGCCTCGTGGCGGCGACCGGTGGGCCCGCGCCGGGAACGATCCGCATCCCCAGCCTCGTCCGCACCTGCACGAACAACGGCTCGAACTCGCGCCAGTGCAGCGCCACGATGACCGGCAACACGGTTTCGGGCACCGCTGCGGTGCAGTTGACCACGAACGGGGGGGCACCGAGCGCGAGCAATGTTCCTCAGTTCAGCAAGAGCGTCACGGCCAGCGTCACCGTGCGTCTGACAGCGATCCAGGGGGCGACAGGCGGGCGGGCGGTCTATGAGGCCAAGGGCGTTCTGATGGCCCGGGATGTCGCCACCTTTGAAACGTACCTGCTGAGCCCAAGCCAGGTCTTCACGCTCGTCAATTCGGCCGGCGGCGGTGAACCGAGCGGATGGCCCATACCGACGATCGCTGCGGATACGACCTATGGCGGGATCAAGATCCTCAGCCCAGCGGTGACGGGCCTGAGTGCTACCGCAAAAATCACCTTCGGCGAGATGCAGTAGCCCCTGACCATGCCCCGCATCTTCAGGACCGTCGCGCTCTTTGGCGCGCTGGCCTCCCCAGCCATGGCCGCGCACCGTCATTCGGTCTCCGTTGCCGTTGATGTCGAGGGCGCTCTGCTTTTTTCTCTTAGCATTACAGTTGCGTTTTTGATCGGGTTCTGACTCTCTGCATCACCATAATTCGCGCATCATGGACGTCAGGGATGTCGATCGAGGCGACGCTGGAGCTCTGGGCCTCGTCCCTGCGTGAGGTGAAGGGACGCTTGCGTCCGCTGTTTTCTCAGGAGCGGGTCGCGGCCTCGGCCGGGGCATTCCTGGATGGGCTGCTCGGCGCGGAGCGGTGCAAGACGGGTTGGATGCGAGCGGAAGCCGCGGGTGATCCCGGGCCGTGGCGTCAGCAAGCGGTTCTCGGTCGCGGACGCTGGGATGCCGACGCCCTGCGCGACGTGGACGGAACTATGCTCTGGAGACCCTGGCTGACCCGGACGCGGTTCTGGTTATCGACGAGACCGGTTTCCTGAAGCAGGGCAAAGCCTCATGTGGTGTGCATCGCCAGTACACCGTAAGCGGTGTCTGGATGGCACCTTTCGGCAGGCGGTGTGACGGGGACATACGGAGCCGGGCAGGCGCTCCGTCACATGTCGATGTCAGGTCGTATGGCTATGTCGGAGCCGGTCCGGCGGCTTGAACTGTTCACCGGTGCCGGCCGGAGACGAACGTGGTCGCCGGATGAGAAGGCGGCCATCGTCGCCGAGAGCGAGGTGTCGGCGACCTCGATCAGTGCGGTCGCGCGGCGGCATGGCCTGAGCGTCTCGCAGCTGTTCACGTGGCGGCGCTTGGCCCGTCAAGAAGCGGTGGGCGATCGGCGGTCCACGTTGCGGTTCATGCCAGCCGTGCTGACGTCGGAACCACTGGAGCCGGCGCCTGTCGAGGCGAAGGCTGAGCCACATCGACGAGCGGCCTGCACTGGGATCGAAGTCGAGGTGGGCGGCGTCCTGATGCGCGTCGGGCCGGACGCGGGCGAGGCTCAGATCGCGGCGGTGATCCAGGCGCTGAAGGCAACGGCATGATCGGGCCGTCCGGTGCGGTGCGCGTGATGATGGCGACGCGGCCGGTGGACTTCCGCAAGGGCATGGACGGGTTGGCCGCGCTGGTGCGCGAGGCGATGGGGGCGGACCCGTCTTCCGGCACGGTCTACGTGTTCCGATCGAAGCGAGCGGACAGGGCCAAGCTTCTGTTTTGGGACGGGAGTGGGGTGGTTCTGGCGAGCAAGCGCCTGGAGGCCGGTCAGTTCTGCTGGCCGAAGATCGAGGATGGCGTCGTACGCCTCACGGCAGCGCAGCTCGCGGCCTTGCTCGAAGGGCTCGACTGGAAGCGTGTTCACGCAGCGCGCACGGTCATTGCCCCAGCGCTGGCAGGGTGAGCAAAAAGGTCGAGCGCGCGGGCCCCATTACGATGGTAAGCTTCTGGCGGATATGCTTTAATCCGCTTCGTGGCTAAGCCTGCTTCACGCCTGTCCGACGATCCCAAGACGCTCAAGGCGCAGCTCGTCGAGGCGCAGGCCGAGAACGAGCGGCTGCGCCAGATCATCTTGGCGATGCAGCGCCACCGCTTCGGACGCCGGGCCGAGAGCCTGCCCGAGGACCAGCTCTTGCTCGGGTTGGAAGAGGCCGAGCAGGTCGAGGCCGCGGGTTTTGCCGCCGAGGAGGCCGAACCGGCCAAGAAGGCGGTCCGGGTCGGCAAACGTCGCACCAACCGCGGGGCGCTCCCAGCTCATCTGCCGCGGGTCGAGACCCTCGTCGACATCGACAGTACCGCCTGCCCGTGCTGCTCGGGCGCCCTGCACCGGATCGGCGAGGACGTGTCTGAGCGCCTCGACGTGGTGCCGGCGCAGTTCCGGGTGCTGGTGATCCGCCGGCTGCGCTACGCCTGCCGGGCCTGCGAGGACGCGTTCGTGCAGGCCCCGGCCCCGGCGCGGCTGATCGAGGGCGGCCTGCCGACCGACGCCCTGGTCGCGCAGGTGCTCGTCTCCAAATACGCCGACCACCTGCCGCTCTACCGCCAAGCGCAGATCTTCGCCCGTCAGGGTGTCGTCCTCGACCGTTCGACGCTCGCCGACTGGGTCGGACGCGCCGCCTTCCTGCTCCGGCCGGTGCACGAGCGGTTGCTGGAGACGCTGAAGCGCTCGGGCAAGCTGTTTGCCGACGAGACCACGGCGCCCGTGCTCGATCCCGGGCGCGGGCGTACCAAGACCGGTCAGCTCTGGGCCTACGCTCGTGACGACCGGCCCTGGGGCGGATCTGATCCACCCGGTGTCGCCTACGTCTACGCCCCCGACCGCACCGCCGGCCGGCCGATCGCGCATCTCTCCGGGTTCGAAGGCGTGCTGCAGGTCGACGGCTACGCGGCTTATGAGGTGCTGGCCAAGGGCGGCGCGATCCGGCTGGCCTATTGCTTGAGCCATGTCCGTCGCCAATTCTACGAACTCGCCGCCGCCTCGCCGATCGCCATGGAGGCGCTGGCACGCATCGCCGTGCTCTATCGGGTCGAAGCCGAGATCCGCGGTCGCTCGGCCGACGAGCGGCGTGCCGTGCGTCAGGAGCGAAGCCGGCCGGTGATCGAGGCGCTGGAGCCGTGGCTGCGCGAGAAGCTCGGCTTGGTCAGCCGCAAGAGCAAGCTTGCCGAGGCGATCCGCTACGCCCTGTCGCGCTGGGCCGGCTTGAGCCTGTTCCTCGACGATGGCCGGGTCGAGATTGATTCCAACGTCGTCGAGCGCGCGATCCGGCCCATCGCGCTGAACCGCAAGAATGCCCTGGTCGCCGGCTCGGACGGCGGCGGCCAGCATTGGGTGGTGATCGCCTCGTTGATCGAGACCTGCAAGCTCGTCGGCGTCGAGCCACACGCCTACCTCGCCGACGTCATCACTCGCATCGTCGAGGGCCACCCGCAGCGCCGTCTCAACGACCTGCTGCCATG
>CAZZZJ010000280.1:2182-5034 GCA_964658355.1 Beijerinckiaceae bacterium | reverse complement strand
TGAACAGCCCGTCGGCCCAGGACTTGCCCGAACGGGTCTGGGACTGCACCGCGTAGGCGTCGCAATCGTCGCGCGAGAAACCGTACTTCGTCGCGATCAGGTCGGCGGAAACGCCCTGGGGCATGAAGTAGGACTTGATCGCGATCGCCGGATCGACCGGCCATGCGCCGCCTGACGCGCCGAGGCCGACGCGGCTCATCGATTCGACGCCACCGCCCACGGTCATGTCGTGCTGCCCGGCCATCACCTGGGCGGCCGCGAAGTTGATCGCGTCGAGGCCGGAGGCGCAGAAGCGGTTGATCTGCACGCCGGGCACGTGATTGCCGTAATCGGCGACGAGCGCGGCCGCGCGCGCGATGTCGCCGCCGGCCTCGCCGACCGGATCGACGCAGCCGAGGACCACGTCGTCCACGCGGCTGGTGTCGAGCCCGTTGCGGTCCTTGAGCGCGCGGAGCGCCGTCTCGGCCAGGCGCAGGGCGGTGACCTCGTGCAGCGACCCGTCCGGCTTGCCGCGACCGCGGGGGGTGCGGACGTGATCGTAGATGAAGGCCTCGGTCATGGCGTTTCCCTCGTAACTGTCTTCACGCGCGGCGCATCCGTGAACCCCTCCCCTCTGCGGGAGAGGGTGGCGGGCGAAGCGGGTCCGGAGCGGGGAGCGACCTCTCCGGACGCCGCGCTCCCCTCTCCCGACCGTCGCTCACGCGAAACCCACCCTTCCCCCGCAGAGGGGAGTGGAAAGAGGTGCTTCCTCAGAACGCCTCGGCCGGCAGAGCCATCGTCGTGTCCGCACCGGCCTTGATCCGCACGAAGCGCATCGCGGTCTCGGGCAGCACACGCTCCATGTAGAACCGTCCGGTCGCGAGCTTGGCGTCCATGCGGGCGGGCAGCTCGGCCTTCTTCGCGTTCGCCGCCTTGGCGATCTTGGCCCACATGTAGCCCATCGCGACGAGGCCGAGGAGGTGCATGTAGTCGGTGGCGCCGGCGCCGGCATTGTCGGGCTTCGAGAAGGCGTTCTGCATGAACCACATGGTCGCGCCCTGCAGGTCGTTCAGCCCGGCCTGGAGGGGGCCGGTATAGACCTTCAGCGCCTCGTCCTCGGCGTTGTCCTTGATGAAGGCCTGGACCTCGCCGAGGAAGGCCATCATCGCGCGACCGCCGTCCTTGGGCAGCTTGCGGCCGATCAGGTCCATCGCCTGGATGCCGTTGGCGCCCTCGTAGATCATCGCGATGCGCGCATCGCGGACGAACTGCGACATGCCCCACTCCTCGATGTAGCCGTGGCCGCCGAACATCTGCTGCGCCTCGACCGCGTTGGCGAAGCCCTTGTCGGTGAGCACGCCCTTGACCACGGGGGTGAGCAGCCCGAGCAGGTCGTCGGCGGTCTGGCGTTCCTTGGCGTCCTCGGAGCGGTGCGAGATGTCGGATTGCAGCGCGGTCCAGAGCATCAGTGCGCGGGCCGATTCGTTGAAGGCGCGGATGCCCATCAGCGTGCGGCGCACGTCCGGGTGGACGATGATCGGGTCCGCGGCCTTTTCCGGAGCCTTCGCGCCGGTGAGGGCACGGCCCTGGAGCCGGTCCTTCGCGTAGGCCACGGCGTTCTGGTAGGCGACCTCGGACTGGCCGAGCCCCTGCACGCCGACGGCGAGCCGCGCCTCGTTCATCATGACGAACATCGCGTTGAGGCCGCGGTTCTCCTGGCCGACGATCCAGCCGGTGGCGCCGTCGTAGTTCATCACGCAGGTCGAGTTCCCGTGGATGCCCATCTTGTGCTCGATGGAGCCGCAGGACACGCCGTTGCGGGCACCGACCGAGCCGTCCGCGTTCACCAGGAACTTCGGCACGACGAACAGCGAGATGCCCTTGGTGCCGGCCGGCGCCCCCTCGATCCGGGCGATGACGAGGTGGATGATGTTCTCCGACAGGTCGTGCTCGCCCGCCGAGATGAAGATCTTGGTGCCGCTGAGGGCGTAGGAGCCGTCGCCGTTCGGCACGGCCTTGGTCTTGAGCAGGCCGAGATCCGTGCCGCAATGCGGCTCGGTGAGGTTCATGGTGCCGGTCCAGGCGCCTTCGACCATCTTCGGCAGGTAGGTCGCCTTCTGTTCTTCCGAGCCGTGCACCAGCAGCGCCGCCATCGCGCCCTGCGTCAGGCCCGGATACATCCCGAGCGCGAGGTTCGCGCCGGACGCGAATTCCTGGATCGCGGTGTTCAGCGTGTGCGGCAGGCCCTGCCCGCCATACGCCTCCGGCACCGACAGGCCCATCCACCCGCCCTGGGCGTAGGCGTCGTAGGCCGCCTTGAAGCCCTTGGGCGTCTTCACCGAGCCGTCGGCCTGCCGGACGCAGCCTTCGAGGTCGCCGACGCGATTGAGCGGGGCCAGCACTTCGTCGGCGAGCTTGGCGCCTTCGTTCAGCACCGCCTCGACCATGTCGGGGGAGGCGTCGGCGAAGCCCGCGAGGTTGGCGTGATTGTGGAAGCCGAGCACGTCGTTGAGGAGGAACAGGGTGTCCTCGACCGGGGCGCGATAGCTCGGCATCTCGTGATCCTCCAACTGGGCGGGCGCCCTGCCCGATCCGTCGCGGATCCGTGGGCGCCTCGATAGTTTACATATAAACTATCTTGCGGGCTCGGGGCAAGGGGGCCACCGCGCGATCGGCCGATTTCAACCGCACCGACGCATGTGCCAGGTCTTAACCGACTGTTTACCAAGAAAGTTAATGGTCCTCGACAACCGATCCGAGGACTGCGTTCCGTACGTTCCGCAAGCGTCCGCGAACGTAGTCCGGAACCGGTGCCGAACGCCGCCGAACGCAGGCCCGATGATGACCCGAACCGCGACGCCGAGCTTCGACAA
>CAZZZJ010000280.1:0-2082 GCA_964658355.1 Beijerinckiaceae bacterium | reverse complement strand
GACGACGCGCTCGGCGCGACCTTCCAGGCCCTGCTCGCCCGCATCGACGGCCTCGACCGGACCCTCGCCGAGGAGCGCCTGTCGGTGGAGGACGCCGCCCGCCGGCGGATCGCCGACATCGAGTCGCGCATCGGCGCGGCGATCGGCGCGAGCGCCGCCCCGGTCCAGCAGGTCGCCGAACGCCTCGGCGACATCGAGCGCCGGATGTCGGCGCTCGGCGAGCAGCTCGCCGCCTCCCGGCCCCCGGGTCGGCGCGGCCGGCCGGCGGCGGCCGAGATCCAGGACGCGGTGCAGGAGATTCGCCAGCGCCAGCGCGAACTCGGCGAGAGCGCCGGACGGAGCGCCGGACCGAGCGTCGTCGCGACCATGCACGAGGACATCGCCCGCCGCCTCGACGCCACCGTCGCGGAGACCGTGACGGCCGCGACATCCGAGAGCGCGGTCTCCGAGCTTCGGCGCGAGACCAGCCGCCTGCGCGAATCGATCGGCCATCTCGCCACGCGGCGCGACCTCGGCGCCCTGGAGCAGGCGGTGATCTCGCTGGCCAACGGCGTCGAGCGGACCCAGGCTCCCGCGGACCTCGCAGCCATCGCGGCACCGATCGAGCTGATCCGTGTGCAGGTCGAGCGCCTGGCCGACGACGTGGCCGAGAACGTCCACACCCGCGTCGCCGGCGAGGTCGAACGCCTCGCCACCCGGCTCGACGCCGCCTTCGCCGCGGGTCGCGGCAGCGCCGTCGACGACGATGCGCTCAAGACGCTGTTCGGCGAACTCGATGAGATCCGCCGCCTGATCGCGGCGCTGGCCGGTCCGGAGCGGATCCAGAGCCTGGCCGCCGGCGTCCAGGCGATCAGCGCGCAGATCGCACAGCTTCAGAACACCGCGACCTCGGGCGGAGACACCACCCTGCGCCCGCTGCTGGAGGAGATCCGAAGCGGACTGACCGCGGGCGTCCCGGCTCCCTCGGCGCTCGTCAACCAGATCGATGCCATCGCCGCCAAGCTCGACGCGATGCAGGCGGGCGCCCGCGGCGCGGACGCGGCGAGCTCGAAGGCGATCCTCGGACGGATCGACGCGCTGGCCGACAAGGTCGACCGCGTCAGCGCCCAGCCGGTGGGCGACCTGATCGGGCGCCTGGAAGGCCTCGGCGAGAGCCTGGGCGAATCATTGCGCAAGCCTGCGATGCCGGGCGGCGACGTGGCCTCGATCCACGCCATGCTGCGCAACCTCGCGGAGAAGGTCGATCGCGTCGGCGCCCGCGCCGGCGACGACGGCCTCGACGCCCTCGAGAAGCAGGTGGTGTCGCTGGCCGACCGGCTCGACGCCCGCAGCGGCGACCCGAGCCTGGCGAGCCTGGAACGGACCATGGGCGACCTGCTCACGCAGGTCTCCGCGCTGCGCGACGAGGCGCCGATCGAGGCCGCCGTCGTCCGCGCCACCCGCAGCGCCGTCGCCGAGTCCATCGGGGATGCGCGCGGGACCGCCGACAAGAGCGAGTTCGGGCTTCTCCGCGCCGGCCTCGCGGACATGCAGGCCCGGCAGGCCGCGTCCGATCAGCGCCTCGCCGCGACCCTCGAAGGCGTGCAGACGGCGCTCGAACGCCTCACCGGACGGCTCGACGCGCCGGCCCGCGCCGCGTCCGCCAGCCGCACGGTCCCGCTGGACGAACGCCTGCTCGCCTCGACCGGGGTCGAGGCGCCGCGCACCCGCAGCGCCAAGCGGCCGGAGCTCCCGAACACCGTCGGGACGAGCCCGGAGGCGCCCCGCGGCAGCGACGAGCTGCTGGAGCCGGGCGCCGGTCGCCCGTCCAAGGACGCATCCCCCCGCGAGCGCTCCGTCCGCGACCGCGCCGAGCCTGCCGAGGCGGACGGCTCGGCCGACATCAAGGCGAACTTCATCGCCGCCGCACGCCGGGCCGCCCAGGCCGCGCAGGCCGAGGTCGCATCCGAGGCCGACCTGTCGCCCGGGCGCCGCGAGCCGCGCACCGGCCCGCGCCGGCCGATGCCCGTCGCCGATGCGGCGAGCGACGGAGCGGTGGCGCGCCTGCGCGCCGAGATCAACCGCCGCCGCCGCCCGCTGCTG
>CAZZZJ010000279.1:2718-5040 GCA_964658355.1 Beijerinckiaceae bacterium | reverse complement strand
ACCCAGGAGATCGTCCGCAACGTCAGCGAGGCGGCGAGCGGCACGGGCGCGGTGACGGCCAATATCGGCGGCCTCGCGGCGGCGGCCGACGAGACCGGTGCGGCGGCCATGCAGGTGCTGGCCTCGGCCACCGAGCTGTCGCGACAGTCCGAGCATCTCGGCGTCGAGATGGGCCGCATGCTCGCCTCGCTGCGGGCCGCATAGGCGAAGCGGCGGGGGCGCGCCGTTCTTCGTGGCGTTCCCGGCGTTTGGTGCCGGCTCACGAGCCTGCACCCGACGCCGAACCCCGACGAACCTCGCACCCGGGGGTCACCCGCGCGTGCAAACGTGCTATGACCCTCGACCACGCGGCGGGTTTGCCGCGGCCGCCCGGTTGACAGGGCGGGCCTCCCCTCGCCACATCCCGGATCATGAGCGCCATCACGAATCTCGACACCCCCTCGGACGGAGTGCCCGCAACGGCCGCGAAGCCGCCGCTGGAGATCCTGCTCGCGGCGCCCCGCGGCTTCTGCGCCGGAGTGGTGCGCGCCATCGACGTGGTCGAACGCGCGCTCGCGATCTACGGGCCGCCGGTCTACGTGCGTCACGAGATCGTGCACAACAAGTACGTGGTCGAGAGCCTGAAGCGGAAGGGCGCGGTGTTCGTGCGCGAGCTCGACGAGGTTCCCGACGGCGAGGCCCCGGTGATCTTCTCGGCCCACGGCGTCGCCAAGACCGTCCCGGCCAACGCCGACAACCGTGGCCTGATCACCATCGATGCCACCTGCCCGCTGGTGACCAAGGTCCACCGCGAGGCCGAGATCCACCACAAGCGCGGCCGCCACGTGCTCCTCGTCGGCCATTCCGGCCACCCGGAGGTCGTCGGCACCATGGGCCAGCTGCCCAAGGGCTCGATCACCCTGGTCGAGGACCTGGAGCAGATCGCGGCGCTGACCCCCGAGAATCCCAACAACCTCGCCTGGGTGACGCAGACCACGCTGTCGGTGGACGACACGCTCCACATCGTCGCGGCCCTGAAGCAAAAATTTCCGACCATCACCGGTCCGCACAAGGACGACATCTGCTACGCCACCACCAACCGCCAGGAGGCGGTGAAGCAGATCGCGCCGCTGGTCGACGCGCTGATCGTCGTCGGCTCGTCGAACTCCTCGAACTCGCAGCGCCTGCGCGAGGTCGCCGAGCGCGTCGGCTGCCCGATCACCCGCCTCGTGCTCCGCGCCGAGGAGATCGACTGGCCGGCCTTCGAGGGCATAACCAAGCTCGGCCTCACCGCCGGCGCCTCGGCTCCCGAGGTGCTGGTGGAGGAGATCATCGACGCCTTCGCCGCCCGCTACACGGTGACGGTCGACACGGTGCAGACCGTGGTCGAGGACATGGTGTTCCCGCTGCCGCGCGAATTGCGCAGCGAAGCCGCCGAGTAGGTCCCCGCGCGTCGATCGCGGACACGGAGTCGACGGAAGGCGCCACCCGTCATTCCGGAACCGCAGGCCAAGTTGCCCGCGTGGCGGCTCTGGCTTCCGGGCGCGCCTTCGGGCCCTCGAATGACGGAGGTTCGTTCGATCGCGCTGCATTCGCCTGACGACGAAGCGCGCGCCTCGTCGGGACCGTCGCCGCCGCGGCGCCGTGCGACGGCCCAGACGTTTCCCATGAGACCCGGAAGAACCACGTGGCCGTCTACACCGAGGTATCCGACGCGGCGCTGACCGACTTCCTCGCCGATTACGAGATCGGCGGGCTGCTCTCCTACAAGGGCATCGCGGAAGGCGTCGAGAACACCAACTTCTTCCTGCACACCACCGCCGGCTCCTACATCCTCACCCTGTACGAGAAGCGGGTGCGGGCCGGCGACCTGCCGTTCTTCATCGACCTGATGGAGCACCTGGCTGCCCGCGGGCTGGCCTGCCCGCAGCCGATCCGCAACCGCGACGGAACGGCGCTCGGCACGCTCTGCGGCCGCCCCGCGGCGATCGTCAGCTTCCTCGACGGGGTCTCGGTGAAGGCGCCGAACGCGCACCATTGCGCCGCGTTGGGCCGGGCGCTCGCCCGGCTCCACGCCGCCGGCGCCGATTTCGGCCTGCGCCGTGAGAACAGCCTGTCGGTGGCCGCCTGGCGCCCGCTCTTCGCGCAGGCCGAGGCCCAGGCCGACGGCGTCTCGCCCGGGCTCGCGGCGCGCACCCGCGACGACCTCGCCCTGCTGGAGGCGCGCTGGCCCGCGGACCTGCCCGGCGGCGTGATCCATGCGGACCTGTTCACCGACAACGTGTTCTTCATCGGCGACGGGTTGTCGGGGCTGATCGACTTCTACTTCGCCTGCACCGACGC
>CAZZZJ010000279.1:0-2618 GCA_964658355.1 Beijerinckiaceae bacterium | reverse complement strand
TACGACCGCCGCCTCACCTTCCACCGGCAGGCCGGGACGGCCGCCGCCTACGGGTGGTCCCGATGAGCGAGGCGGCCGCGACGGACGAGGCGCCGGTCCGGGTCAAGATCTACACCGACGGGGCGTGCTCGGGGAATCCGGGTCCCGGCGGCTGGGGCGCGATCCTGATCTACGGCGAGACCCGCCGCGAGATCTCCGGCGGCGAGGCGCACACCACCAACAACCGCATGGAGCTGCTCGCCGCGATCGAGGCCCTGGAGGCCCTCAAGCGCCCCTGCCGCGTCGACGTGTTCACCGACTCGCAGTACCTGCGCCAGGGCGTCACCAGCTGGATCCACGGCTGGAAGGCGCGGGGCTGGCGCACCGCCGACAAGAAGCCGGTGAAGAACGAGGACCTGTGGCGCCGCATTGACGAGGCCCGCACGCGCCACGCGGTCGAGTGGCATTGGGTCAAGGGCCACGCCAGCGACCCACTGAACAACCGCGTCGACGCGCTCGCGGTGGCCGCGATGGCACCGTTCAAGCGGCGGGGGTGATTTCGAACCGACTGCGCGAAAGCCACCGGACCATCGATTGCCGGCGGAGGCGTTTCGGGGCCGTGTTAGAAATATCTGGATGGATTGCTGATGAGACGCTTTTGCAAAGAATGCAATCCCAACAGGAGTGATCGCTCATTGGAGCTCAAGCATCGAAGCTGTTGAAATTAGAAACAGTACGGCTTGGACAAAAACAAGACACTTTAAAATGATCGAATCTCGACATCCTGCATAGAAATATAATATGTTTCTCCCAAAAAATTCGCTTGTGAAGTCAAAATTTGACTTACGCTGTAGAATTATCCGAATAAGAATTATGTCGGCTTGATTATAATTACACAGGATAGCCGGAGCATACAGGAGAACCCAACGACGAAATTTCTCGCAGGCCGGGTGTGCAAATTCGCCGGGATTATGACGCTTAATAAAATTTTTAGACGAATACGTTTAGTTGCCGTCTCGATTGCAGGCACCGTCACCTGCGGGAATGCTTAAGTACAGCGTTATGCTCGGTTTGAAATGCGCGCATAACGCTGTAAGTGAATTGTCAAATCACCTTCAGCAGCGCCTCGGCGCCCGAGGCGTCGACCTTCGAGGGGGCGTCCTCGACGTTCAGCACGCGCACCACGCCGTCGTCGACCAGCATCGCGTAGCGCTTGGAGCGGAGGCCCAGGCCGAAGCCGCTGCCGTCCATCTCCAGGCCCAGCCCCTTGGCGAAGTCGCCGTTGCCGTCGGCGAGGAATTCCAGCCCCTCGGCGCCGCTGGCCTTCGACCACGCGTCGAGCACGAACACGTCGTTGACCGAGGTCACGGCGATCGCGTCGACGCCGCGGGCGAGGATCGCGTCCTTGTTGGCGACGAAGCCCGGCAGGTGGTTGCGGTGGCAGCTCGGCGTGAAGGCGCCCGGCACGCCGATCAGCACGACGCGGCGGCCCTTGAACACGTCGTCCGTGGTCTTGGCGATCGGGCCTTCGGGGCCGGTGATGCGGAAGGTGGTCTGGGGCAGGTGGTCGCCGACCTGAATCGTCATGGCTGATCGTTCCTTAGCGCATCGCGGCACCGCGCCGCTTCGGCTCGCCGGTGACCTAGCGCGGCGTGCCGGGGCTGTCGAGCGAAGGTCGCGCCCTAGGGAAAGGGCAATCCGTCGAAGGCGGGTGTGCCGCCGCGCGGGCCCGCCACCGGAACGCCGCGCGGCCTCGGGCCGGTTCAGGCCGGACGTCTCACGGCCGCGCCTTCGTCCGCTCGGCGTCCCGCCGGGCGAGCTCCGGCCCGATCTGAAACAGAAGGATGCGGATGAGGGTCGTCATCGCGGATGTCCCCGATCGCTCGACGGCCGCCCGGGCCACGATGCGGGCATCGGCCATCGCCGCGAAATTTCGACGATCCGCGCCCGCGCTCGCGAATCTCCGCGCGTTGCGGATGGCGGGCGGCCGATGGAGTGCGACGGCGGAGCGGGCGGATTCGGAACCCGACCCGGGCGCCTGACCGGCACCGCCCGCACGGCGTTTTGTCCGCTGGACAACGGGGGGCCGGAGCGTAGCATGCGCGGATGCCCAGGCCTTCGATAGCAACGCCCGCTTCCGGCGATCCCGCCTACCTCGACGGCCAGTTCCTCGTGGCGATGCCCGGGATGGCGGATACGCGCTTTGCCCGCTCCGTGATCTACGTCTGCGCCCACTCGGCGGACGGCGCCATGGGGATCATCGTCAACAAGCCGGTAACCGACCTGTCGATGCCCGATCTCCTGGTGCAGCTCGACGTGGCGGGCGAGGCCGACGCGATCCGCCTGCGCGAGCGGGTCGGCCACATGCCGGTGCTGATGGGCGGCCCCGTCGAGGGCAAGCGCGGCTTCGTGCTCCACACCGACGACTTCCACATCGACCAGTCGACGCTGATCATCGACGACGGCATCTGCCTCACCGCCACCGTCGAGATCCTGCGCGCGATCGCGGCCGGCGACGGGCCGGCCAGCGCCGTGCTGGCGCTCGGCTATGCCGGCTGGCAGGCCGGGCAGCTCGAAAGCGAGATCATGGCCAACGGCTGGCTCAACTGCCCGGCCGACCCGGACCTGATCTTCCACGC
>CAZZZJ010000278.1:0-5057 GCA_964658355.1 Beijerinckiaceae bacterium | reverse complement strand
GCCTTGCGCTATCAGCCGGACCGGCCCTGATCGGCCCTGCGACTACGCGGCGGTGTCGCCGGCGGACCTGAGCGGATAATTTCCGGTCGTGGCCGCGGCGCGATTCGTCACGTGGATCGTTCCACCGCGTCATCGTCGTCTCATCGAGCAAGCCGGCTGTCCGACATGATTCCTGAGCCCGCCCTGGCAAACTCTTCCGCCCTGGAGCGCGACGCGCACCTGGTCTCCACCGACCACAAGGTCGCGCCGGGCGAGATCGCGGCCGGCGTGGTGATCGGCCGGGCCTCGGAATACTTCGACTTCTTCGTCTACGGCATCGCCTCGGTGCTGGTGTTCCCGAAGGTGTTCTTCTCGTTCGAGCCGGATGCGCTCACGGCGACGCTGTACTCCTTCGCGGTGTTCTCGCTGGCCTTCATCGCCCGGCCGATCGGCTCGGCGATCTTCATGGCGGTCGATCGCCGGCACGGCCGCGGCGTCAAGCTGACGATCGCCCTGTTCATGCTCGGCGGCGCCACCGCGGCGGTGAGCTTCCTGCCGAGCTACGCCAGCATCGGCCATGCCTCGATCTGGCTCCTGGCGGGCCTGCGCATCCTCCAGGGGCTCGCCCTCGGCGGCGCCTGGGACGGGCTGGCTTCCCTGCTGGCGCTGAACGCCCCGCGCGAGCGCCGCGGATGGTTCGCGATGATCCCGCAGCTCGGCGCCCCGCTCGGCTTCATCGTGGCCAGCGCGCTGTTCTCGTTCTTCCTCGTCAACCTCGATACGGCGGACTTCCTCGATTGGGGCTGGCGCTTCCCGTTCTACTGCGCCTTCACGATCAACGTCGTGGCTCTGTTCGCCCGCCTGCGGCTGGTCGCGACCGACGAGTTCGTCCGCCTGATGGAGAAGGGCCGGCTCGAGCCGGTGCCTGTGTCCGAGGTCCTGCGCCACCACGCCCTCGACGTGTGGATCGGCGCCTTCGTCCCGCTGGCCGCCTTCGCCCTGTTCCACCTCGTCACGATCTTCCCGATCAGCTGGCTCACCCTGTTCACCGATCGCTCGCCCGGCGAGTTCCTGATCGTGCAATGCTCGGGCGCCATCGTCTGCGCCGGCGCGATCGCGGCCTCCGGGCTGATCGCCGACCAGATCGGCCGCCGCAACGCGCTGCTGCTCAGCTCCGGGCTGATCGCGGCCTTCGCGCTCGGCAGCATCATCGCGCCGCTGGTGTTCGGCGACAGCGCCATCGGCCAGACCATGTACGTCACGATCGGCTTCATGCTGATGGGCCTCGCCTACGGGCAGACCGCCGGCGCCGTCACGTCGCGACTCGGGGCGCGCTACCGCTACACCGGCGCGGCCCTCACCTCGGATCTGGCGTGGCTGTTCGGCGCAGGCTTCGCCCCGCTCGTCGCCCTCGGGCTCTCGGCCCGCTACGGGCTCTGGATGGTCGGCCTCTACCTGCTCTCGGGTGCGGCGGCGTCGCTCCTTGCCCTCACCCTCGACCGTTCCGAAATGCGGCAGATGTAACCGGGCCGTCCGCGACGTGGTTCGCGCGCTCTTCACCCCGTTCCGATACATGATCGCGCCGAACGGCCTCAGGGTCCGCCGGCAAGGCAAACCGAGTTGACCGCCGTGGCACGCTCCGCCTCACGTTCCCATCGTCCGGCCCGCAGGGCTTCCCGGCTGCTGCGCGGCATCGGAGCGGTCTCGCTCGCCGGGTTCCTCGCCGGCTGCAACCTCGTGGTGATGCAGCCCTCCGGCGACGTCGCCCTGCAGCAGCGCAACCTCGTCCTCGCCTCGGTCGGTCTGATGCTGCTGATCGTGGTCCCGGTGATCGCGCTGACGCTCATCTTCGCCTGGCGCTACCGCGCGAACAACGAGACGGCGCCCTACGATCCCGACTGGCACCATTCGACCCAGCTCGAGGTGGTGATCTGGACCGCGCCGCTGCTGATCATCATCGCGCTCGGCGCGCTCACCTGGATCAGCACCCACACCCTCGACCCGTTCCGGGCGCTTCGGCGCATCGATGCCACGCGGCCCGTGGCGGCCGACGTCAAGCCGCTCACCGTCGAGGTGGTCGCGCTCGATTGGAAGTGGCTGTTCTTCTATCCGGAATACGGGATCGCCACGGTCAACGAGCTCGCCGCGCCGGTCGACCGGCCGATCGACTTCAAGATCACCGCGTCCTCGGTGATGAACGCCTTCTACGTCCCGGCGCTCGCCGGCATGATCTACGCGATGCCCGGCATGCAGACGCAGCTCCACGCGGTGATCAACAAGCCGGGCGAATATGCCGGCCTGTCCTCGCACTACAGCGGCAGCGGCTTCTCGCGGATGACGTTCAAGTTCCACGGCCTCGACGACGCCGGGTTCGACGCCTGGATCGCCAAAGCGAAGGCGCAAGGCTCCGACCTGACGCGCGAAGACTACCTCAAGCTGGAGAAGCCGAGCGAGGCCGAGCCGGTGAAGTACTACAAGTCCGTCGCCGACGGGCTGTTCAACACGATCGTCAACATGTGCGCCGTGCCCGGCAAGATGTGCATGAGCGAGATGATGACGATCGATGCCAAGGGCGGCGCCGGCACGGAGTCCACCGAGAATCGCGAGCGCCTGCGCTACGACAACCGCCACATCCAGCACGGCGACGAGCCGCCGGGCGCGACCGCTCCGGCTTCGGGTCGCCTTCCGCGCGGCGAGGAGCAGCCCCAGGGCATGAAGCCCGACGACAAGAGCCCGCACGTCCACGACGGGGGTTCGAAGTCCGATACCCAGATGTCGGCGCCGGAGCGCGACTCCGTCGCGCCGTCGCAGCTCAACAACAAGTAGGACCGGCTCTTCGCCGGCGCAGCACCCTCAACGGATCGAGCCCATGTTCTCAAATCCGGATCTCCAGAAGCTCGTCTTCGGACGACTGTCGCTGGAAGACATCCCCTACCACGAGCCGATTCTGCAGCTGACCTTCGTCATCGTGGCGCTCGGCGGCCTCGTCGTGCTCGGCGCGATCACCTATTTCCGCTTCTGGGGCCCGCTGTGGCGGGACTGGCTGACCTCGGTCGACCACAAGAAGATCGGCGTGATGTACGTCGTGCTGGCCTTCGTGATGCTGCTCCGGGGCTTCGCCGACGCGATCATGATGCGCGCCCAGCAGGCCGTGGCGTTCGGCGCCAACGAAGGCTACCTGCCGCCGCACCACTACGACCAGATCTTCACGGCGCACGGCGTGATCATGATCTTCTTCGTGGCGATGCCGTTCGTCACCGGCCTGATGAACTACGTCGTGCCGCTGCAGATCGGCGCCCGCGACGTGGCCTTCCCGTTCCTGAACAACTTCAGCTTCTGGATGACGGTGTCGGGCGCCATGACGATCATGGCCTCGCTGTTCGTCGGCGAGTTCGCGCGCACCGGCTGGCTCGCCTACCCACCGCTGTCGGGGGCCGACATGAGCCCCGGCGTCGGCGTCGACTACTACATCTGGGCGCTGCAGATCGCCGGCATCGGGACGTTGCTCTCGGGCATCAACCTGATCGCGACCATCGTGAAGATGCGTGCGCCTGGCATGACCATGATGAAGCTGCCGATCTTCGTCTGGACCTCGCTCTGCACCAACGTGCTGATCACGGCGGCCTTCCCGATCCTCACCGCCGTCCTCGCCCTGCTGTCGATGGACCGCTACCTCGGGACGCACTTCTTCACGAACGACCTCGGCGGCAACCCGATGATGTACTTCAACCTCATCTGGATCTGGGGTCACCCGGAGGTCTACATCCTCATCCTGCCGGCGTTCGGCATCTTCTCGGAGGTCACCTCGACCTTCTCGGGCAAGCGCCTGTTCGGTTACGCCTCGATGGTCTACGCCACCGTGGTCATCACCATCCTGTCGTACCTCGTCTGGCTGCACCACTTCTTCACGATGGGCTCCGGCGCCGACGTGAACTCGTTCTTCGGCATCACGACGATGATCATCTCGATCCCGACGGGCGCGAAGATCTTCAACTGGCTGTTCACGATGTATCGCGGCCGCATCCGGTTCGAGCTGCCGATGATGTGGACCATCAGCTTCATGGTCACCTTCACCATCGGCGGCATGACCGGCGTTCTCCTCGCCGTGCCGCCGGCCGACTTCGTGCTGCACAACTCGCTGTTCCTGATCGCCCACTTCCACAACGTGATCATCGGCGGCGTGCTGTTCGGGATGTTCGCCGGCGTGACATACTGGTTCCCGAAGGCCTTCGGGTTCAAGCTCGATCCGTTCTGGGGCAAGATGTCGTTCTGGTTCTGGACGATCGGCTTCTACTTCGCCTTCATGCCGCTCTACGTGCTCGGCCTGATGGGCGTGACGCGCCGCGCCAACCACTTCGACGACCCGTCCCTGCAGATCTGGTTCGTCATCGCCGCCTTCGGCGCCGTGCTGATCCTGTTCGGCATCCTGTCGATGATCGTGCAGTTCGTGGTCTCGATCCGCAACCGCGAGGCGCTTCGCGATCTCACCGGCGATCCGTGGAACGGGCGGACGCTCGAGTGGTCGACCGCCTCGCCGCCGCCGG
Organism: Beijerinckiaceae bacterium; assembly: GCA_964658355.1. GTDB lineage: Bacteria > Pseudomonadota > Alphaproteobacteria > Rhizobiales > Beijerinckiaceae > Methylobacterium. The sequence goes on along the minus strand of CAZZZJ010000278.1, from coordinate 534 downwards.
ACTACAACTTTGCCTTCACCCCGGTCATCCACGACCTCGACGCGTGGTCCGACATGAAGAACCGCGGCTACGCCCGTCCGCTCCAGGGCTACAGGGCGATCCACATGCCGAAGAACACCGCCACGGGCGTGATCCTCGGCGTGCTCAGCATCGGCTTCTCGTTCGCGATGATCTGGTACATCTGGTGGCTCGCCGCGGCGACCTTCGCGACGATGTTCCTCGTCACGGTGATCCACACCTTCAACTACAACCGCGACTTCGACATCCCGGCCTCCGACGTCGTCCGGACCGAGGGACAGCGCACGGCCATGATGGCGAGCCTCAGCCGATGATGCACACCGACACCGCCCCTCCCGGCACCGCACCGGTCTTCTATCAGGAGGAAGACCACGCCCACGAGTCGAGCACGATGCTCGGCTTCTGGATGTACCTGATGAGCGATTGCCTCATCTTCGCGGTGCTGTTCGCGACCTACGGGGTGCTCGGCCGCAACTACGCGGCCGGCCCCTCGCCGCGCGACCTGTTCGAGCTGCC
>CAZZZJ010000277.1:0-5062 GCA_964658355.1 Beijerinckiaceae bacterium | reverse complement strand
CGGGGCGGCGCGCAGGTCAGCGAGATGCACTGCAACTTCCTGATCAACCGCGACGGCGCGACGGCCGCCGACATCGAAGGCTTGGGCGAAGAGGTGCGCCGGCGGGTGCGCGAGCACTCGGGCCACGAGCTGCAATGGGAGATCAAGCGGATCGGAGTCTCCGTGGACGGTTCGACGCCGACCTTCACCGGGGATTCGTTCGCCTCGTTTTCCGAGTGGGCGGGCACGGAAGACGGCGAGGCCTATCGCGACCTCTGACACGGCCCCGGCGTTCGCAGACAGAGCAGACATTCCGCGAACGCCGGCGCGCCCGCCAGTTCGTTCTCCATCGATACGCATCCCGGAGCCGCCCATGTCCAAGCACGTCGCCGTCCTGATGGGGGGCACCTCGTCCGAGCGCGAGGTTTCGCTGAACTCGGGGACAGCCTGCGCCGATGCGCTGGAGGGCGAGGGCTATCGCGTCACCCGCGTCGATGTCGGCGCCGACGTCGCGCGCGTGCTGACGGATCTGCGGCCCGACGCGGCCTTCAACGCGCTCCACGGGCCGGCGGGCGAGGACGGCACGATCCAGGGGCTGCTCGAGATTTTGCGCATTCCCTACACGCATTCCGGCGTGTTGGCTTCGGCGCTCGCCATGCACAAGGAACGGGCCAAGGTGGTGATGCGGGCGGCCGGCGTCAGCGTCCCCGAAGGTCTGGTCGTTAACCGGCATGATGCCGCGAAGTCACACCCGATCGCGCCGCCCTACGTCGTCAAGCCGGTCTCGGAAGGCTCCTCGATGGGCGTGATCATCGTCCGCGACGGGCGCTCGCATCCGCCCCAGATCCTGGCCTCCGACGCATGGGCGTTCGGGGAGGAAGTCCTTGTGGAGACTTACGTTGCCGGCCGCGAGCTCACCTGCGCGGTGATGGGTGACAAGGCCCTCGGCGTGATCGAGATCAAGGCCGCCTCCGGGGGGTGGTACGACTACGACGCGAAGTACGCGCCGGGGGGCTCGATCCACGTCCTGCCGGCCGAACTTAAACCAAATGTTTACCAGCGTGTCCAAGAGTTGTCGTTAACGGCGCATCAAGCACTGGGCTGCCGGGGCGTCAGCCGTGCCGACCTTCGCTACGACGACACACCGGGTGGAACCGGTGCCCTCGTCGTCCTGGAGGTCAACACGCAACCCGGCATGACCCAGACCAGCCTTGTGCCGGACATGGCCGCCCATGCTGGGTATCGTTTCGGTGAGTTCGTGCGATGGATGGTGGAGGACGCGTCTCTGGGCCGCTGAGCCCCGCCGGGTTTCCCGGCGCGACAGGTCCTGCCGCGCGCTTCGCCGGGCAGGGTCTGGCCGCAAGACTCCTCGCCCGGCTGCCGCGATTCCTGCGCCGGTCCGCCTCCCTCCGCCGCGGCCGTCCCGGCCCGTCGATGGCCGAGCGCCTGCCGCGCGGCGTCGGCGCACTCGGTCTCAGCACGGCCTTCGGCGCGCTGGCGCTGGCCGGCTTCGTCGCCAGCGGGCGCTATGACGCCTTCGTCGTCGAGAACGGCCGCCCCCTCGACATATTCGCCCGCGTCGCCGGCTTCGGCGTCGAGCGCGTGACCATCTCGGGCATCTCCCGGATGTACGAGCGCGAGGTGCTGGCGGCCGCCGGCATCGACTGGCGCTCCTCCGTGCCCTTCCTCGACGTCGCCGAGGTGCGCGAGCGCCTGCTCCGGGTGCCGCTGATCGCCTCCGTCTCGGTGCGCAAGATCTACCCGCGCGAGATCGTCATCAACCAGGTCGAGCGTGAGCCCGCCGCCCTCTGGCAGGTCAACGGCGAGATCAGCGTCATCGCCGCCGACGGCACGATCATCGATACGATGCGCGACGACCGCTACGCGAGCCTGCCTCTCGTCGTCGGCGACGAGGCCAACGCCAAGCTCGGCGAATACCTCGCGCTGGTCGCGGCCGCCGGCCCGCTCGCCGACCGGATCCGCGCCGGGACCTACGTCTCGGGCCGGCGCTGGACGCTGAAGCTCGACGGCGTCGACATCCGCCTGCCGGAGGCCGAGCCCGGCGCCGCGCTGGCGCGGCTGGTCGAGCTCGAGCGCGACAACCGCCTGCTGGAAAAGGACATCATCGCGGTCGACCTGCGGATGCCCGACCGGGTCGTGGTCCGCCTGACCGAGGAGGCCGCGGCCGCCCGGGCCGAGGCGCAGAAGAAGACGAAGAAGGGGACCGCGACGTGAGCGCTGCCGAGGAGCTCCTGTCGCCCACCCACCGCCCCGCCCGTTCCCCGTCCTTCGTCGGTAAGCGCTGATGCATTCCCAACACGGCCTGACGCCCCGCCTGAAGCCGCTCTCGGCCCGCCGCAGCACCACGCTGTCGGTCCTCGACATCGGCACCAGCAAGGTCGTCTGCCTCATCGCCGAGCTGCAGCCGGCCGAAGCCCTCTCCACCCTGAAGGGCCGGACGCACCTCGCCCGCATCATCGGCATCGGCCACCAGCGCTCGCACGGGCTGAAGGGCGGCGCGATCGTCGATCTCGAAGCCGCCGAGGGCGCGATCCGGCAGGCGGTGCACGCCGCCGAGCGGATGGCCAAGGTCGAGGTCCAGTCGGTCATCGTCAACATGAGCGGCGGCCGCCTCGCCTCGCAGCACTTCCAGGCGCGGGTCAACGTCCGCACCGGCACCGTCACGGGCACCGACGTGGAGCGCGTGCTGGAGGCCGCGAGCGCCCACGGCGTCAGCCCCGGCCGCGCCGTCCTGCACGCGCTCCCGACCGGCTACGCGCTGGACGGCCAGGGCGCGGTGATCGACCCGTCCGGCATGATCGGCGAGGCCCTCGGCGTCGACCTGCACGTGGTCACCGCGGAGGCCGCCGCCGCCCGCAACGTCATGCTGGCGATCGAGCATTGCCATCTCGGCGTCGAGGCGGTGATCGCCACCCCCTACGCCGCCGGCCTCTCCGCCCTGGTCGACGACGAGGCCGAGATGGGCGTCTGCGTCGTCGACATGGGCGGCGGCACCACGAGCTTCGGCGTGTTCTCCGGGGGCCACCTCGTCCACACCGATGCCATCGCCGTCGGCGGCCATCACGTCACCATGGACATCGCCCGCGGCCTCTCCACCCGGGTCGCGGCGGCCGAGCGGCTGAAGACGCTCTACGGCTCGGCCATCGCCACGCCCTCGGACGAGCGCGACATGATTGCGGTCCACGGCGTCGGCGAGGACGAGGGCGAGACCCCGAACCACGTGCCGCGCTCGCAGCTCGTGCGGATCATCAAGCCGCGCGTCGAGGAGGTGGTCGAGCTGGTCCGCGACCGCCTGCGCGCCGCGGGCTTCGCGGCCCAGGCGGGGCGCCGGGTCGTGCTCACGGGCGGCGCGAGCCAGCTCGTCGGCCTGCCCGAGGTCACCCGCCGGGTGATGCAGGGCCAGGTCCGGATCGGGCGTCCGCTCGGCATCCGCGGCCTGCCCGAGGCGGCCAAGGGTCCGGCCTTCTCGGCCGCGGTCGGCCTGCTGGTCTACCCGCAGGTGGCGCATGCCGAGCATTTCGAGCCGCGGGGTCAGGGCGGCTTCGCGAGCACCGGAACCGACGGCTACATCCCACGGGTGTACCGCTGGCTGCGGGAGAGTTTCTAGGGACGAGACGCGTCCCCCCGAAGCCAGGGGGATGCGGGGACGACGAAATCGGCGCCTTCGCGAAGGTGCTCATCGGAAACGCGTTAAAGGTCACGAAGGGCTCGACACCATGGCCATTTCTCTCCAGGCACCTGACATCCGCGAACTCAAGCCCCGCATCACCGTGTTCGGTGTCGGCGGCGCCGGCGGCAACGCCGTCAACAACATGATCGAATCGGGCCTTCTCGGCTGCGAGTTCGTCGTCGCCAACACCGACGCCCAGGCGCTGACCTCCTCCAAGGCCGAGCGCGTGATCCAGATGGGCCTCGGCGTCACGCAGGGCCTCGGCGCCGGCTCGCACCCGGAGGTCGGCTCGGCCGCCGCCGACGAGGTGATCGACGAGATCCGCGACCAGCTCTCGGGCGCGCACATGTGCTTCATCACCGCCGGCATGGGCGGCGGCACCGGCACCGGCGCCGCCCCCGTCATCGCCCGTGCAGCCCGCGACATGGGGATCCTCACCGTCGGCGTCGTCACGAAGCCGTTCCAGTTCGAGGGCCTGCGCCGCATGCGCACGGCGGAAGCCGGCATCCAGGAGCTCCAGGCCGCCGTCGACACCCTGATCGTGATCCCGAACCAGAACCTGTTCCGGGTCGCCAACGAGAAGACGACCTTCGCCGACGCCTTCGCGATGGCCGACCAGGTGCTCTACTCGGGCGTCGCCTGCATCACCGACCTGATGGTCAAGGAAGGCCTGATCAACCTCGACTTCGCCGACGTGCGCGCGATCATGCGCGGCATGGGCAAGGCGATGATGGGTACCGGCGAGGCCTCGGGCGAGAAGCGCGCCAGCCGCGCCGCCGAGGCCGCCATCGCCAACCCGCTGCTCGACGACGTCTCGATGAAGGGCGCCCGCGGCCTGCTGATCTCGATCACCGGCGGTGCCGACCTGACCCTGTACGAGCTCGACGAGGCCGCGACGCGGATCCGCGAAGAGGTCGATCAGGAGGCCAACATCATCCTCGGCGCCACCTTCGACGAGAGCCTCGACGGCATCATCCGCGTCTCGGTCGTCGCCACCGGCATCGAGCCGGCGCTGATCTCGGCCAACTCCCCGAACAACAAGGAGATCGCCGAGACCGAGCAGCGCATCGCCGAGGTCGCCGAGCGCCTGCGCTCCGAGGCCCGCTCGCGCGCCGCGCAGAACGCCCCGAGCTTTCGCGCCCCGGCCGAGCAGGCCGTGACCCAGCCCGCCCCGGTCGCCGCTCAGCCCCCGCGCGCCTCGGCGCCCGAGCCGATGCATCAGCCCGAGATGCGCATGGAGCCGGCCCCGGTGATGCGCGACGACATCATGCTCACCCAGTCCCAGCCCCGCGCCGCCGCGCCGTTCGTCCCGGCCCCCGCGCCGGCGCCCGAGCCGGCGGTCCAGCACCATGCCGGCCCGAGCCGGCGACGAGCGTCCAGCCTGGGTGAGCC
>CAZZZJ010000276.1:0-5068 GCA_964658355.1 Beijerinckiaceae bacterium | reverse complement strand
TGAGCGGGCCGATCGCGGTCAAGGCCACGATCCCGCTGGCCAAGACCGGGGCGACCAAGCCGCCGATCCGGGTCGAGGCGGATCTCACGCGCGCCGGCATCGACGGCCTCCTGGCGGGCGTCTCCAAAGCGGCGGGCAAGGCCGGACGCCTGACCTTCTCCCTGGTGGATACCGGTCCCGGGATGGACCTGCGCGACATCGTGCTGGATGCAGGCGCGGCCTCGGCCCGCGGCAGCGCCTCGATCAGCGGGGAGGGGGCCCTGGAGCGGGCCGACCTGACCAATCTGAAGTTCTCGCCCGGCGACGACATGCGCGTCTCGCTGGAGCGCAACGGCAACGGCTACCGCGTCGGCGTGAAGGGTGCGGTCGCCGACGCGCGCCCGTTCCTGAAGATGATGACGGCGCCGGACGGCAAGTCGCAGAAGGACGCGAGCCCGAAGGACATCGATGCGGACATCCAGATCGGCATCCTCACAGGCTTCAACGAGGAGGCGCTGACCAACGCCAACGTCAAGCTGACCCTGCGCGGCAAGGACGTGCGATCGGCCGCGATGAGCGGCAGGTTCCGGTCATCTCCCTTCGCGGCGAGCGTGACCAAGGGCGAGCGCGGCGCTCCGACGCTGGCGATCGAATCCGCCGATGCCGGCGCGACGCTGCGCTTCGTCGACGTCTACCGGCGGATGTACGGCGGGCGGCTCAACCTCGGGATCGTGCTGGGCGACGGCCCGCAGGCCGGCGTCGTGCAGATCCGCGAGTTCTCCCTGCGCAACGAGCCGGCCCTGTCGAGCATCATGGCTCAGGGACCGGAGACGGTGGAGACCGTGGATGCCCGCGGGCGCAAGCGCACGGTCGCCGGGCAGGGCAGCGCCGTGACGTTCGACCGGATGCGCGCGAACTTCGTCCGCTCCGGCTCGCGCGTCGACTTCTCCGACGCGGCGATCTCGAACGCGGCGATGGGCTTCACCCTATCGGGCTTCCTGGACACGGCGCGCGAGCGCACCGACATCAACGGCACGTTCGTTCCGCTCTACGGCCTCAACAACATCGTCTCGCAGGTTCCGGTGATCGGCCCGCTGCTCGGCGGCGGCCACAACGAAGGCCTGTTCGCGGTCAACTTCCGGGTGTCCGGCAAGCTGAATGCGCCGGACGTGAGCGTGAACCCGCTCTCCGCCGTGGCACCAGGATTCCTGCGGAAGCTGTTCAGCGCCGGCGGCGGCTCGAACTTCGCCGACGGCGTTCCGTCGGCGGTGCCGGGCGACCGGTAGACGGGCGGACGGTCACTTCGCCTTTCGCGCAATCTCGCGGGTCCGTCGATCGAAGGTCATCGACGCGATCGTCAGCCCGGCGTGGGCGGCCGCACCCATGGTCAGGATGACACCGAGAGCCTGCACGGCGTAGGCTTCGGTCATTGACCGGTCACGCCGCGGCACGGAACGCCGCCCAGCGCTCCGCTTGATGTTTCAGATCACCGGTCGGCATCGGTTCCGAAATCGCTCGTCCGGGACCATCAGCGATCCAGGATGGAATTCAAGCCGACCTGAAGCGGAAGCGGCGTTCCCTGCCTTTCCGCCCTGCGCATTCGGCCGTCGTCCCGATCACGCAACCCGAAGCAGCACGTGGCGCTTCTTGCCGAACGAGAGCTTGATCACGCCGGTCTTGGCGAAGTCGGCGGTGCGCAGCACCGCGCGCTCGTCGGTGAGCACCACGTCGTCGATGCGCAGGCCGCCGCTCTTGATCTGGCGGCGGGCCTCGCTCGTGGACGGCACCAGCTTGGCGTATTCCGGGCCGAAGGCCGAGAGCACCCCCAGCCCCGCATCGACCAGGTCGCGCGAGACGGTGACGCTCGGCAGGTCCTCGGCCAGCGTCCCCTCGACAAAGGTCTTCCGCGCGGTCTCGGCGGCGGCCTCCGCCGCCTCGCGCCCGTGCATCAGCGCGGTCGCCTCGGTGGCGAGGCGCACCTTGGCCTCGTTGATCCCGGCCCCGCCCTTCGCGGCGAGTTCGGAGATTTCGGCGAGCGACAGGAAGGTGAACAGCTTGAGGAAACGCTCCACGTCGGCGTCCTCGGTGTTGCGCCAGAACTGCCAGTAATCGTAGGGCGCCAGCATCTCGGCATCGAGCCAGACGGCTCCGGCGGCGGTCTTGCCCATCTTGGCGCCCGAAGCGGTCGTGAGCAGCGGGCATGTCAGTCCGGTGAGGCCCGGCACGCCCATGCGGCGACCGAGGTCGATGCCGTTGACGATGTTGCCCCACTGGTCCGACCCGCCCATCTGCATCGTGCAGCCGTGGCGGCGGTTCAATTCGACGAAGTCGTAGGACTGGAGGATCATGTAGTTGAATTCCAGGAACGACAGCTCCTGGTCGCGCTCAAGCCGCATCCGCACGCTGTCCATCGACATCATGCGGTTGACCGAGAAGTGGCGCCCGACATCGCGCAGCATCTCGATGTAGTTGAGCTTGGTCAGCCACGCGGCGTTGTCGACCATGATCGCGCCGGTGGTCGAATCGTCGAACGCGAGGAACCGGGCGAAGGTCTTCTGGATCCCGGCCTTGTTGGCCTCGATCTGCTCCAGGCTGAGGATCTTGCGCGACTCGTCGCGCCCCGAGGGATCGCCGACCCGGGTGGTGCCGCCACCCATCAGGGCGATCGGCCGGCCGCCGGTCTTCTGCAGCCAGTGCAGCATCATGATCGACAGCAGGTGGCCGATATGCAGCGAGGCCGCGGTGCAGTCGTAGCCGACGTAGCAGGTCAACCGCCCGTCGAGCGCGGCCGCGTCGATGCCGGCAAAGTCCGAGCATTGGTGGACGTAGCCGCGCTCGCTCAGGACTTTCAGGAACTCGGATTTGGGCGCGAAGGGCTCGGCGGCGGTCATGGTGAATTCAAGCTTCTCGGTTCGAAGCGGGACGCCGGGCGGCGGCACGGGACGGATCCTGCCTGGCTGGCGCGTCCGCTCGCAAAAGGGCATGAGGCGGCTCATAGCAGGGCGACCGGCGAAAGGCACGGGGGGCAGGCCATGACCATGATGCGCGCGATCGGCCTGATGAGCGGCACGTCGCTCGACGGCGTGGACGTCGCCCTGATCGAGACCGACGGCGAGGCCGTCCACGTGGTCCGGGGCCACAACAACTACCTCGAGCCCCTGGGTCCCACCGGATACCGCGGCTATTCCGACGAGGAGAAGGGGCTGCTGCGCGCCGCGACCAAGGACGCCGAGGGCGTGGTCGCGCCCGGCGACAGGCCCGGCCGCCTGCCCGAGGCGGAGGCCTTCGTCACCGCGGCGCATGCCGAAGCCGTCGAGCAGTTCCTGGCCGAGAACCGGCTCTCGGCCGGAGACATCGACGTGATCGGGTTCCACGGCCAGACGGTGATCCATCGGCCCGACCAGCGCATCACGATCCAGATCGGCGACGGTCAGGCGCTCGCCGACCGGCTGCGCATCCCGGTGGTCTCGGACCTGCGCCGCGCCGACATCGAGGCGGGCGGCCAGGGGGCGCCGCTGGTTCCGGTGTTCCACCAGGCGCTGGCCGCGGCCTCCGGCTTCGAGGGGGCGTTCGGCATCCTCAATATCGGCGGCGTCGCCAACGCGACCCTGATCGACTCGACGGGCGGCGTGATCGCCTTCGACACCGGGCCGGGCAATTCGCTGATCGACGAGTGGATGCAGGAGCGCGAGGGCAAGAACCTCGACGATGGCGGCCGCACCGCCGCCCGCGGCCGTGCCGACGAGCCGCTGCTGGCCTGGCTGCTGACGCACCCGTTCTTCTTCCGGCGGCCGCCGAAATCGCTCGACCGGAACTGGTTCTCGCACAAGCTCGCCGGCCAGCTCTCTACCGAGGACGGCGCGGCGACGCTGACCGCCTTCACGGCACGCGCAGTCGCCCGGGCGCTCGACCATGCGCCGGAGATCCCGGCCCGCTGGATCGTCGCGGGCGGCGGGGCGCGCAACGGCGAGTTGGTGCGGCTGCTGAACTATCACCTGCGCGCCGAGATCACGATGGCGGATGCGATCGGCTGGTCCTCGGCCTTCCTCGAGGCGCAGGCCTTCGCGCATCTGGCCGTGCGTTCCCTGAAGGGGCTGCCGATCACCTTCCCCGCGACCACCGGCGTGCGCGAGCCGATGACCGGCGGCGTGCTGGCGCGCCCGCGGAACGCCCCTGGGCCTTGAGCCTCGGCCACGCGCTCCGACGGATCGTCACCGAATACCCGGAGGCCCGCCTCGATGCGCCGCGCGGGCATCCGCTCGCGGCGGTGATCCGCAAGGGCGCGCCCGACGAGCTTCGGCGAGCCCTGGACACGATCGCCCCCGGTTTTCTCGTCAAAGGCAGCCCCGGCCGCGGCACCCGTTGGGCGGCGGTACCGTGGCTCGCGGTGCTCGACCCCGCGATCACCACCAGCGCGACCCGGGGGTTCTACCTCGTCTACCTGTTTCCGGCGCATCGGCAGCAGGTCTATCTCTGCCTGGTGCAGGGCACCGTCGCGGCGATGCGCGCGCACGGGCCGGAGGCGGACGCGTTCCTGCGCCGGAGCGGGGATGGCCTGCGGGAACGGATGGCGGACTTCGCCGATCGCCTGCCGCTCCAAGCGATCGACCTCGGCACGGCCGGGCCGTTGCCCGACGGCTATGCCGCGGCGCACATCCTCGGCCTCGCCTACGACCTCGACGCATTGGGCGACGAACGCCGGCTGCATCGCGATCTGGCGACCGGTCTCGCGGCGTATCGGGCGTTGAAGGCGCGGGGTGGATTGGATCCGGACTGAGGGCGGGCCACTCGCTCCCACGGGGAAGGACGGGTCCGGCGTCCGATTTGTGCCCTTCGCCCCACCGCGCTAGAGCACGCGCACGATGTCCCACAACACGTTCGGCCACCTGTTCCGCGTCACCACCTTCGGCGAGAGCCACGGGGTCGCCCTCGGCTGCGTGGTCGACGGCTGCCCGCCCGGCCTCGCGCTGGAGGCCGCGGAGATCCAGGCCGAGCTCGACCGGCGCAAGCCCGGCCAGTCGCGCTTCACCACGCAGCGGCGCGAGCCCGACCAGGTGAGGATCCTGTCCGGCGTGTTCGCCGACGACCG
>CAZZZJ010000275.1:2785-5083 GCA_964658355.1 Beijerinckiaceae bacterium | reverse complement strand
GCGGCGATCGGATCGGGGCGCCCCTTCCTCGGGATCTGCGTCGGCATGCAGCTGATGGCGAGCCGCGGCCTCGAATACGAGACCACGCAAGGGCTCGGCTGGATCTCCGGCGACGTCGGCCCGATCCGGCCCGCCGACCCCGCGCTCAAGATCCCGCATATGGGCTGGAACACGCTGGCGCCGACCCGGGACCATCCGCTGCTCGACGGCATCCGCACCGGTCCGGACGGGCTGCACGCCTACTTCGTGCACAGCTTCGCGCTGAAGGCGGATCGCCCGGGCGAGGTCGTGGCCGAAGCCGCCTATGGCGGTCCCGTCACCGCGATGGTGGCGCGCGACAACCTCGCGGGCACGCAGTTCCACCCGGAGAAGAGCCAGCATCTCGGGTTGGCGCTGATCGCGAACTTTTTGCGCTGGCGGCCGTGACCGCCGCGCCCTCCATCGACCAGAAGAAACGAGCCTGCGCGTGATCCTGTATCCGGCCATCGATCTCAAGGAAGGACATTGCGTCCGCCTCGTGCAGGGGGACATGGCGCAGGCCGTGGTGTTCAACGACGACCCGGCGGCGCAGGCGAAGGCCTTCGCCGACGCGGGATTCGCCTGGCTCCACGTGGTCGACCTCGACGGCGCCTTCGCCGGCGCGCCGATGAACGCGGCCGCCGTCGACGCCATCCTCGCGGCGGTCGACATCCCGGTGCAGCTCGGCGGCGGCATCCGCGAGATGCGCACGCTGGAGGGCTGGCTCGAGAAGGGCGTCGCGCGGGTGATCATCGGCACGGCGGCCGTGCGCGACCCGGCCTTCGTCCATGAGGCGGCGCGGCGCCATCCCGGCCGGATCGCGGTGGGCATCGACGCCAAGGACGGGCGCGTCGCGGTGGCCGGCTGGGCCGAGACCTCCAGCATGACCGCGGAGGACCTCGGTCGCCGGTTCGAGGATGCCGGGGTCGCGGCCATCATCTACACCGACATCGCCCGCGACGGCATCCTGAAGGGCCTCAACATCGAGATGACCGTGGCGCTCGCCGAAGCCGTGAGCATCCCGGTGATCGCGTCGGGGGGCCTGGCCTCGATCGAGGACGTGCACCGCCTGCTCGAGCCCGATTGCGCGATGCTCGCCGGCGCCATCACCGGCCGCGCCCTCTACGACGGCCGCATCGACCCGCGCGCGGCGCTGTTCGCGATCAGGGCGGCGCGCGGCAACGCCGCTTCGTGATAGGCTCGTCCGGTCAAGGGTTTGCCGGGAGGCGGCGATGACGGCTTTGGCGAAGGCGGCGCGACCGGCCGAGACCGGGACGGCCTACGCGGACGACTTCTACACCTGGACGCAGGAGCAGGGTGCACGCCTCCGGGCGGGCGACCTGACGGCCCTCGATCTGGAGAACCTCGCCGAGGAGATCGAGAGCTTGGGCAAGAGCGAGTTCAACGCCTCGTCAGCGCGTGGCGCGTCCTCCTCCTGCACATGCCGACGTTCGACCATCAGCCGGCGCGCAGAACACGGTCCTGGACGCTGTCGATCAAGGAGCGACGCAAGGCGGCGTCCTTCGTGCTGAAGGACAATCCCGGCCTCAAGAGCAGGTTGGATGAGGCGCTGGAACGGGCCTGCGACACGGCCCGCTTGAAGGCGGCGCGGGAGACGCGGCTGCCCCTCGCGACCTTTCCCGAGACCTGCCCCGACACCCACGACGAGATGCTCACGCGTCCCTTCCCGATCGACCCCGACGACACGACCGCCTGAAGGCTCCCAGCGTGCTCAAGACCCGCATCATCCCCTGCCTCGACGTCAAGGACGGCCGCGTCGTCAAGGGCGTGAAGTTCCTCGAACTGCGCGATGCCGGCGATCCGGTCGAGGCCGCCAAGGCCTACGACGCGGCCGGGGCCGACGAGCTCTGCTTCCTCGACATCACCGCGAGCCACGAGGCGCGCGGCACCCTGCTCGACGTGGTGAGCCGCACGGCGGAGGCCTGCTTCATGCCGCTCACCGTCGGGGGCGGGGTGCGGGCGGTGGCGGACGTGCGTGCGCTGCTCCTCGCCGGCGCCGACAAGGTCGCGATCAACACGGCGGCCGTGAACGACCCCGACCTCGTAGCGCGGGCCGCGGAGAAGTTCGGCGCGCAGTGCATCGTCGTGGCGATCGACGCCAAGCGCACCTCCGCGCCGGGCGAACCGGCCGCGTGGCAGATCTTCACCCATGGCGGCCGCACCCCCACCGGCCTCGACGCGATCACCTTCGCCCGCACGGTGGCGGCCAAGGGGGCGGGCGAGTTGCTCGTCACTTCGATGGACCGGGACGGGACGCGC
>CAZZZJ010000275.1:0-2685 GCA_964658355.1 Beijerinckiaceae bacterium | reverse complement strand
CTGTGCCGGCTCCCGGCTTGCCCGGCGCCCGCCGTTGACGCAGGTTCCGGCGACGGCATCGTCGTTCCGAACCCTGCCGCACGGGTCCCGTATGTCTGCCTATACTCTCGACGACCTCGCCCGCCTCGTGGCGAGCCGCGCCGGCACCGCGCCCGATCAATCGTACACGGCCAAGCTGCTCGCGGGCGGACCGGCCAAGGCCGCCAAGAAGCTCGGCGAGGAGGCGGTGGAGGCCGCCATTGCCGCAGTGCAGGGCGACAAGGCGGGCCTCACCAACGAGGCGGCGGACGTGCTCTACCACCTCGTGGTGCTGCTGCGCGCCGGCGGCGTCGAGCTCGACGCGGTGATGGCGGAACTGGAGCGCAGAACCGCCCAGAGCGGCATTGCCGAGAAGGCCTCGAGGCCGCCGGCATGAAGGCGACCGCGCTCGCCGCCGGCCAGACCCCGGTGACGGGGCAGAATCCCGTCACGGGAGACGGGTCCGAGCGGCTTTCGCCCTACCGCCTGTTCAGTCGCGAATCCTGGGCGCAGCTGCGCGCCGACACGCCGCTGACGCTGACGGAAGACGACGTCGAGCGCCTGCAATCGCTGAACGATCCGATCTCGCTCGAGGAAGTGGTCGCGATCTACCTGCCGCTCTCGCGGCTGCTCGCCCTCTACGTCGCGGCGAGCCAGGGCCTGTTCAAGGCGACGCAGCGCTTCCTGATGGCCGAGCGCGAGACCAAGGCGCCCTACATCATCGGGCTCGCCGGCTCGGTGGCGGTGGGCAAGTCGACCACCGGCCGCGTGCTCGCGGCGCTTCTCGCGCGCTGGCCGAACACGCCGAAGGTCGACCTCGTCACCACCGACGGGTTCCTGCTGCCGAACGCGGCCCTGGACGGGCAGGGCATCATGGACCGCAAGGGCTTCCCCGAGAGCTACGACACCGCCGCCCTGCTGCAGTTCCTGCACGACGTGAAGTCGGGCAAGAAGCGCGTGACGGCACCGCTCTACTCGCACCTCGTCTACGACCGGGTGCCGGGCGAGGAGCGGGTGGTGGAGAGCCCCGACATCCTGATCGTCGAGGGGCTGAACGTGCTGCAGCCGGCGCGCCTGCCCCGCGACGGCACCGCGATCCCGTTCGTCTCCGACTTCTTCGACTTCTCGATCTACCTCGACGGGCACGAGGACGACCTGCACCGCTGGTACGTGATGCGCTTCATGCGCCTGCGCCAGACGGCGTTCCGCGATCCCCGCTCGTATTTCCGCAAGTACGCCGAGGTGCCCGAGGCCGAGGCGCTGGCCATCGCCGACCGGCTGTGGACGACGATCAACCTGCCGAACCTGCGCGACAACATCCTGCCGACGCGCCAGCGCGCCAGCCTAATCCTCGCCAAGGGCGCGAGCCACCGCATCGAGAGCGTGGCGCTCAGGCGGCTGTGAGCCGATCGCTCACGCGAACGGGAAGGCGGCCTCGGCCACGTAGGGCCCGCCGCCCGTCGAGTCGCGCGCCGAGTACAGAACCACCTCGGTCGCCGAAAAGCGCAGCGGCACGAAGAGCGGCGCCTGCGACAGGTACATCGCCACCGCCTCCGGGCTCGCCGCGCGGCGAAGGCGCGCCAGGGTCACGTGCGGCACGAACTTGCGCCGCTCCGGCTCGGCCCCGGCCCGGCGGATCAGGCGCTCCTGCTCGGCCTGGAGATCGGCCAAGTCCGGGTTCGCCGCCACGCCGGCCAGGATCGCACGCGGCTTGTCGCCGCCGAAGACCGAGAGCCCGTCCAGCACCACCGTGATCGCGGGCCGCGCGCGCATCTCGGCGAGTGCCTCCACCGTGTCCTCCGCGACGTCGCGGGGCACGTCGCCGAGGAAGCGCAGGGTGACGTGGTGGTCCGCGGGCTCGATCCAGCGGGCGCCCGGCAGGCCACCGCGGAACGGCGCCAGGGCCGCGGCGATCGTGGGCGGTATCGCGAGCGCCGTGAACAGGCGGGGCATCAGGGGGCCTTCAGCCGTCCGAGGAAGGTCTCCACGGAGGGCAGGATGCCGGCCACGATCACGTCGACGCCCTTGGCGTTCGGGTGCAGCCCGTCGTCGAGGGTGTAGGTGCGCTCGCCCACCATGCCCGCCATGAAGAACGGGTACAGGACGAGGTCG
The DNA here is from genome assembly GCA_964658355.1 of Beijerinckiaceae bacterium. Taxonomy (GTDB): domain Bacteria; phylum Pseudomonadota; class Alphaproteobacteria; order Rhizobiales; family Beijerinckiaceae; genus Methylobacterium. The sequence goes on along the minus strand of CAZZZJ010000275.1, from coordinate 555 downwards.
TACTTCCGGGCGAGGTCCGGATAGATCGCGTCGAAGCGCGCGACGTAGTCCGGGCCGAGATTGGTGGAGGCCCGCATGCCGGCGAGCAGGACCGGGATGCCGCGGGCCTTCAACCGCGCGACGATGGCGTCCAGCGCCGTCTTCGTCACGGCGGGGTCGGTGCCGCGCAGCATGTCGTTGGCGCCGAGTTCCAGGATCACCCCGTCGGTGCCGTCGGGCACCGACCAGTCGACCCGGTCGAGGCCGTTGGTGGCGGTCTCGCCCGAGACGCCGGCATTGGCGACGGTCACGGTCCGGCCCGTCCCCGCCGCCTTGGCCGCGAGCGCCCGCTCCAGCACCGCCGGAAAGGCGGAACTCGCCGGCAGCCGGTAGCCCGCGGTGAGGCTGTCGCCGAGCGCCACCAGCCGGATCGGCTTCGAATCGGGCTTCGGCTCGGCCCTGGCGGGCGCCAGTCCCGCCATCGACAGCATCAGCCCCGCTGCGGCAAAGAGCGCCATCACAACCGCCCTGCGCCGGCCATCATGGCGTGGCTCCGTCGAAGCCGCCATATCCGGC